>NVTR01000024.1 GCA_002732955.1 Marinosulfonomonas sp. | reverse complement strand
GACTTCCTGATCCTGTACGAGTTGGGATATCTGCCCTTCGCCCAAACCGGCGGCCAGTTGCTGTTCCACCTGATCAGCAGGCTCTACGAACGAACCTCGATCATCGTCACAACAAACCTAGACTTCGGTGAAGGCCCAGCGTCTTCGGCGATGCTAAGATGACAACCGCACTGCTCGACCGGCTGACACATCACTGTGAGATTGTGGAAACCGGAAACGAGAGCTGGCGCTTCAAAAGCCGAGCTTGATCCCTAACCACAACCACGCTGGCCCGCTGCCGCTGCGTTATATGGAGACTACGCAGCAGCGCGCCAGCTCAGTACAAAGCGGGGTCACTTTTGCGCGCCGATAGGGGGTCAACATTCAATGCCGATTGACAGAACAGGAAACGTTGATTTTGGGTACCCGCTTGGGCGTAAGGGAATTTATCGACCGTGTGTAAATTCCGGGGGCAGCGAGCGCGCCAATTATTCCCTTTTCCTGTCTGAACTGACCGAAGTTCTTGGGTTGGAAAAACCCAACCCCAGTACCCAGATGAGCGAAAACGATCACTATCGACTTGAACGCCCAGTGAAATTTGTGACACCCGGCACGTATTCGACCGGCTGGATCTGTCGCTAGGTTGATGGCAGGAGGAGCACCGAAACGTCGGTTAGCGCAGCGGTACACGGGCGCCAGAAATACAGCCCGCGCCTAACGGCGTATCAACTGGAAAGGCTCTGGTTCAGGTCGGATGACAATTCAGTGGCTGGTCACAGCCGCCACCGGTCTGTTTCAATCCGCGTTTGTGCGGGCAAGTAATCTTCGCACAACCAGCGCTGAACTGCCAATCAGCATGTTCTGAAAAGGGCCAGTTTGGCTGCCTGGAAACGCGAAGTTTGCAGGAGTTTGCCGCTGTGCGCTCCTCACTTTTAAACAATTAACCAGAAACGCAGCGTCTGCTTGCGTGACTAATTCAAGACCAACCGTACTGCCACCATCGCTAAAATCGGAATTGCCGCAGTTGCTTTTTTCAGACAATACACTACTTCTCACTAAGTCCAATCGACTGGGAGAACCTTGTCTTGCCGCAGAAAATTCGGATAGCCCGGCGGTTTGCGGTGGCCATTATGCTGCTGACGCTAGGCATGGTGACTCCTTCAATTGGGGGAGTCATTGCCGATTGCAACCAGTCGCTTGATCCTGACCTGCAAATTCGCGGTTGCACCGGATTCATTCAGTCCGGGGCGACGGGCAATAATCTGGCAATCGCCCACACCAACCGTGGCATTGCCTATGACGCCTTGAACGAAACCAAGCGCGCCATTGTTGATTTTAGCAAGGCGATTGAGATATTTCCCGACTACGCTATCGCCCATTACAACCGCGGCGTTGCCTACGCCGATATTGGCGAATTTGAGCGCGCCATTGTTGATTTTGACACCGCCATCCGGCTGGTTCCCGATGACCCCGACGCCTTTGATGCCCGTGGTTTTACCTATGTCGACATGGGCGATTATGGGCGTGCCATCGCTGATTTTAGCACGGCTATTGAGCTTGATCCCGGTTTTGGGGGCGCCTATTACCACCGTGGCCTTGCTTATGGAGCTATTCGTGATCTGGATCGCGGGGTTGCTGATTACAACAAGGCGCTTGAACTGGGATGTCTGCGTCAGGGATGGTGCCCGGAGCGCTGAGAGTGACCGGGAAAGCGCAGGTGCAGCAGGCAGATTTTACAACAAATCCCCCGGACGGTTCCCGGCAAAAAAGCTGTCGAGGTTATCAAGGGCGCGAAATCCCATGGCGTCGCGGGTTTTGATGGTTGCACTGCCCACATGAGGCATCATCATAATATTCTGGCACTGCGAAAGGGCAGGGTTTCCACCGGGTTCTGTCACAAAACAATCCAGACCGGCCCCGTGTATCTTGCCGCTTTGCAAGGCCTCAATTAACGCGGCTTCGTCAATCAGCGGGCCACGCGCGGTATTGACGACGACTGCCCCATCCGGCAGTTGGGCAAATCGCGCGGCATTCATCAGGCCGGTCGTTTCGGGGGTGGCGGGACAGTGCAGGGACAGGAAATCCGAAACCCCCAGCAAGCTGTCGATACTGGCGTGAAATATCGCACCGTTTTCTTTTTCCGGGGGCAGTTGCTGGCGATTGAAATAGTGAATTTCCATGTCAAACCCACGGGCTTTGCGCGCGAAGGCCTGACCAACCCGCCCCATGCCAATGATCCCCAGCCGCGCCCCGGTAAGCTGTTTTCCCACCATGAAAGAGGGGCTCCAGAAATCCCAGTTTCCACTGCGCACCAGCGTGTCGCCTTCAACCGCGCGCCGCGCAGCCCCCAGCATCAGCAACATGGCAATTTCGGCTGTCGCGTCTGACAGCACATCCGGGGTGTTGGTAACGGCGATGCCGCGGGCTTTCAGGGCCGGCAGGTCGCAATGATCCACCCCAACTGAATGGTTGGCGATAATCTTTAGACGTGGATCAAGGCGGGCCGCGACGTCAGCGCTGAAATGTTCCGAGTGACAGGGGATGATCGCATCGACCTGCGCGCTCATCTGCACTATATCGTCGGCGCTGCTCAGGCCGTCCTCGTGATTGATGATGACCTCATAATCGCGCGCAGCGCGCGCCAGTGTGGCATCGGAAAGCTTGCGGGTGATCCAGACGACGGGCCGCTTGGTCATTATCTATTTCTTTCTCAGGCACTCGTCCCAGAAATCGTATAAAGCCATGGACAGTACGATAGTGATGATTACCGTGAATGGCAGTCCGCCCCAGAAACCGGCAAAGCCGGTGGAAATGCTGTAGGCAAGCCCGACAATGAATGTCACCAGCAGACCGGTTCCGATCAGCCCTGTCAAAAGTTTCACTCGTTTGCTCAACATTGCTTTTCCTCTTTCGTTTTTCAGACAGCCGGTGCCTGAAGGTGTTGCAAGACCCAGGACGCTGTGCGCAGAAGACGGTCATCGGTTTCGGTGCTGCCAATAAGTTGCAGGCCAATTGGCAAACCGGTTTCTCCGATAAGAACCGGCATGGTCAGTGATGGCAACCCCGCCAGCGTCCAGATGGTAGAGAAAACCGGATCCCCGGTGCCTTGTCCGAACATGGGTGCCTCGCCAGTGGCGCTTGGGGCGATCACCGCGTCAAATTCCAGGAACAGTTCCTCAAAAAAGACGTCCGACGATGCCTTTACCGCCAGCGCATCTTCGTATTGCGCTTTGCTGATTTTGCGACCGCGTTCGATGATGGGTTGCAGGGTGGCGCTGATCTTGTCCCAATGGTCGTTGAATGTCGCGGCCAGATGCTGACAAATCTCATATTCGTGGATGGTGTTATGGACGCCAACCAGATCCGACAATGTGGGCGCGGGTTCAAGCACCCTAATGCGGGCTCCGAATACATCTCGCAGTTCCGCAAGGCCTTCGCTGGCATCACTGTCAAGGCGATCATGGTAGGGCATATTAAACCAGACCAGATCGGGCTCGACCGGTGCTTCCGCCTTAGCACCTGTAAGCATCTTTGGGCGCGGCCGGGCGAACGAAAGTTCGTCGGCGGGGTCGTAGCTGCCAATCACATCCGCCAGCAGAGCCACGTCTTGCAGGTTGCGCCCAAAACACCCGATTTGATCCAATGAGCGCGAGGTTTCAAGAACGCCCCGGCGTGACACCACACCGCGGGTTGGTTTGAACCCGAAAACGCCGCAAAAGGACGCGGGTCGGATGACCGAGCCATTGGTCTGAGAGCCGATCGCGAGGGGCACATGAAAAGCCGCCACCGCCGCGGCTGATCCGCTGGATGATCCCCCCGGTGAGTGATCCGGGTTATGGGGGTTGCGGGTCTCATTGGCATGGGCAAAGGCAAATTCCGTGGTCACTGTCTTGCCCAGAATAACCGCCCCGGCCTCGTGCAGACGTTCCACAAGGGCTGCATCGGCGTCGGGCTGACGCCCGGCAAATATCGGTGAGCCAAGTTGCGTGGGCATATCGCGGGTGTCGATGATGTCTTTCAGGCCAACCGGAACCCCGTGCAACGGGCCAATTGCGCGGCCCGATTTGCGGATGTCGTCCATTTCGCCGGCGCGCGCCAGGGCACCCTCTGCATCGAGATGCACCCAKGCYTTGATTKCACCGTCTGTCTCGGTGATCCGGGCAAGGCAGGCCTTGACCAGATCAACCGAAGACAGGCGACCCTCGCGTATCTGACGAACCGCGTCAGTCGCTGACAAAGTGTTCGYACCATCCATCAGGGAATATAGATCCCGAACAGATAATCAGGCAACCACAGCGCGATACCGGGGAACTGATACATCARGAACATGGTAAAGATCACGATCCCCAGATAGGGCATGATGCCCCTGAAAATCTCAATCAGCTCAATCTGCTTTTTCAGCACCCCTTTAAGATAATAGGCCGACATGGCCATGGGCGGGGTCAGGAATGAAGTCTGAAGGTTCAGCGCAACCAGCATCGCAAAGAAATACGGATTGACGCCGAACAGTTCCAGCATCGGCAGGAAGATAGGCACAAAGATGATCAGAATTTCTGACCATTCCAGAGGCCAGCCAAGGAAGAAGATAATAAGCTGCGCCATGACCAGAAACTGCCATGGTTTCAGATCCATGCCGATAACCCAGTCGGCGATCAGATCATGCCCGCCAAGAATGGAAAATACCGAAGCGAAGGTCCATGAACCGACGAACAACCAGCACACCATTGCGGTGGCCTTGGCGGTCAGAAATACACTCTCCTTGAATTTCTGCCATGTCAGAGACCGGTATAGGACCGCCAGCACCAGCCCGCCAAGCGCGCCCATTGCGGCCGCTTCAGCCGGGGTGGCCAGCCCGCCAAGAATGGACCCGAGAACCAGCGTGATAAGCACTGTAAGCGGGACGAACGATACCAGAAGATCCCAGTAAATCTGTTTGGGTGGAGGCACGTCCTTKAGATCAGGTTTTGGGGCAATTGACGGGTTGATCCAGACCCGGATGATCACATAGACAATATACAATCCCGCCAGCAACAGCCCCGGAAACACCGCAGCCGCATAAAGGCGCAGCGGTGACAGTTCTGCGATTGCTGCGTAAACGATCAGCATGATCGAGGGCGGAATCAAGATACCCAGTGTCCCGCCGGCGCAAATAACCCCCGCTGCAAAACTGCGGTTATAATTGGCATTTGCCATTGCCGGGTAGGCCAGCAATCCCATCAGGGTCACCACCGCGCCCACAATGCCCGACGCGGTCGAAAATACCGCACAGGTCAGCAGCGCTGCGATCGCCAGCGAACCGGGCAAATTGCGCGCCGCCATGTAAAGCGAATAGAACAGTTTATCGATAATATTGGCACGTTCGACCACATAGCCCATGAACAGGAACAGTGGGATCGCGACCAGGGTATCATTTTCCATCACCGAATAGGTGTTCTGGTTCAGAAGATAGAAAATGTTGTTGCTGAAGGCGTCTGAAATGGTTTCCATTCCGCCCTGATAATACGCGAAGTAGCCAAACCCGACGCCCATAGCGAGCAGGGTAAAGGCAATGGGAAAACCAAGCATTACCAGCGCGATAAACAGGCCTAGCATCAGAATGGCGACTTGGGGGTCTGTCATGATATTGTCTTTCCAGAGGGCTGAGCCAACTTAGTTTTTGGGGATATCCGATGTGTGCATCAACATGTCTTCGGTTTCACGAACATCGTCCATCCGCTCCATCCAGACGCCGGTTTTCATGGCTTTCCAACAGCGGATCAGTTCGGCCACCCCCTGCAGGATCATAAGGAATCCGGCAAGCGGGATGAGCGTCTTGAAAAAGTAGATTTGAATGCGGGCCGGGCTGTTCCAACTGACTTCCTGATAGCGCCAGCTATCCGMGGCAATTTCCCAGCCGAACCAAAACAGGGCCAGCATGCCGGGGAAGAAAAACAGCAGGTACAAAACAAAATCAATGCGCGCCTGCCAGCGCACYGGAAACAGGCGGTACACAACGTCGCCGCGCACATGGGCATCTTGCGCCAGCGCATAGGGACCGGCCATCAAAAACAGYGCGCCATACATCTGGACCATCATGTCAAAVGCCCAGACRGTYGGCGAATTCATTACGTAGCGYACGAATACTTCGTAGGCCACCGACAGGGTTAAAATCATGATGCACCAGCCAAAAGCACGGCCCACCCAGTTRTTYARACCTTCAATTGCATAWACGATTTTTTCGCTCACATCTGCCTCCCGGGCAAGGTGTTGTGTCGATAGATAACCGGGGCGATACATGTCGTCCCGTCAGGTGTTTCGGGGGCCGACAACGCGGCCCCCGATAATTGATTACTCTGYTTCAGGCCTTAGCTAAAGTAATGATCATAAGCCAGCTGGTAGTCAGGCTGGTTCAGATTGAGATAACCCATTACGTTCTTGGCATAGGCTTTCTGGCTCTCGATAACCCGCGCAAAGAAATCATCTTCGCCCGATATCCGGTCAACAACAATATCCCAGGCATCCAACTGAGCAGCCATGACGCTGTCAGGTGTACGGATCACGTTGACACCCTGCTTATCGCGCAATGTTGTCAGATCGTCGGCGTAACGCTTGGTATTGTTCCAGTAGAAGTTGGCATTTTCTGCTTCCGACGCGTATTTCAAAATCGCCTGAAGCTCTGCTGGCAGGGCTTCAAACTTCTTCTTGTTAAACGTCACCTCGAAGAATTCCTGCGACTGGTGGAACGATGCAAGATGGTAGAATTTRGAAACGTCCTGCATACCAAAGTCACGGTCCGAAGTCGGGTTGTTGAACTCGGCCGCATCAATCAGACCAGATTTCATCGCTGGCTGAATTTCGCCACCGGGAAGCTGAACAACTGACATGCCCATTTCCAACAGAACATCAGCAGCAAGTCCAACGGTCCGGTACTTGAGACCAATCAGTTGCGAGACGTCCTTGATTTCTTCTTTGAACCAACCAAAAGGTTGCGCCGGCATCGGCGAGTTAAAGAATGAAACAACATTCAGGCGAAGTGTCGCCATCAGTTCGTCAAACAGTTCCTGACCGCCACCGTAGTTGACCCAGCCCAGAACTTCTTGTGAAGACCAGCCAAAGCAAGGGCCGGTGCCAAACAGCGAAGCGGACTTGGACTTGGAATACCAGTACGCTGGCACGTAATGCGCTGCGTCTAACACGCCGCGGTGTACGGCGTCCTGCATCTGGCTTGTTTTGACAACCGAGTCGACCGGCAAAAGGTCGATCTTCAGTGCGGACCCGGCCATCGCATTGACCCGGTCGACATAGGACTGAGCATTTTCAAGGAAAATACCGCCGCCCCAGGCCGCTTGCATTTTAAGAACTACACCGGACTGTGCCGTGGCGATGGCCGGTGCTGCGAGTGTTGCGACGCCGGCAAGTGCGGTGCCGCGCAGAAATTTTCTGCGGTTTACGTTTTCAGTCATGTTTCCTCCCAAGGAATCTACTGGATTCCAGCAGTTGCTGGTTTCATATAAACTTAGCACCAAAGATTCTGGATCCGTTCAGTCAAAAAAACCACCGCCTAAAAGCGCCCTGAGTATCCAGCAAGTCATCAAACGATGAGTTATTGCTACTCTTAATCAGAAAATCTTCAGGTGTGGTTTGTGTATTTGATCTGACGATCCCTCCCTAGTGCCAAATCGGTAATAATTTATTACCGAATATCGATGCAATCAGCAACCCTGAATAGGYAAATTAACRATTATATGAATTTRTCAGCRGGGACTCACACGATATCGCGCTCAAATCTGGGGGTCGNCATCTGCAAWTTAGTAACTAATAGAGCCTTCTCTAAGGATAGCGAAAATGGGATAAAAGGTTATCCGATCGTTGCGGCATTCTTGTATTTCCTTAGCCCGGCCCTCACTCCTGCAAAGCATCCTTCATCCACGTATCGGGGAAACAGGTGGCCACGCGGCCCGTGGCTTCCTGCCAGCGCCCGACAGAGCGGCGTGTTTTGAAACCTGGCAACCCATCAGCCCCGCCGACATCATGCCCCAACGCCTCAAGTCCTTGCTGTATGGCTGTGATGTCCGAGCGATGGATCTTACCAATATTGCCCCAGTCAGTTGAAAAAGCCCCCATGCTGTACTGAATTCGGTCACCAAGATTGCCGACATAGAGTGCGTACAAATCACTACGGTTGTAGCGTTTCAGGACGAAGAAATTTGGTGTGACGATAAAGGCAGGTCCGTGCCGCCCCGCAGGCAAAAGAAGAAAACTTTCGCCCTCGCGTTCAGCTTCCGGAAAAGGCCGTCCCGAAATACGCTTGATCCCCATCGCCTCCCACGCTGTGATATTCCTCCCCTGATCGGGGCCCTCAAGCGTGCAGGATACTGCTTCTGGYACGCTTACCTCAAACCCCCAGTCCCTTGCTGTATCCCAGCCATGCACCGCCAAAAAATTCGCAATCGATGCTATGGTGTCAGCATCAGAACGCCAGATATCTGCKCGYCCGTCGCCATCGCCATCCGCTGCATAGGCCAGAAAACTGGCGGGCATGAATTGYGGCTGCCCSAGMSCCCCGGCCCAGCTACTTTTCATTGCGTTCACGGGTACATGCCCTGCCTCAGCAATTTTTAGGGCRGCAATCAGTTCATTGGTCAGATTGTCCCCGGTGCTGGCATAGGCCCGGGTACCCAGCACCTGAAAAGCGTTATACGAAATTGGCACGCGGCCAAACCCACTTTCTCGCGCCCATATAGCCAGAACGATGCGCCCCGGCACACCCGACGCCTTTTCAACTGCGGCTAATGTGTCGCTGTGGCGCGCACCTACCTGTCGACCAATCGCGGCGGTGCCTTCCAGCGCGCCCGGCTTGAAATATTTCGCAGGTGCTCTGAATTCGGCCTGACTTTGCTCTTTGTGAGGTTTGGGCTCCATTCCGGGGAAAACCAGCCCGGACAGGTCCCATTTCAGCGATACACCGGCAAAGGCGCGCTCAAAAGTGTTCCGGGAAACCCCTTGCGCCATGGCTTTTGGGGCTACGACATTTTCCAGCCAAACCCGAAACTGACGCTCAACTACTTTTCGGTCCTGCGCAGTCACTGGATCGGTTAGTACCGCTATAATAAGAGAAAGGAACAAAACAAATCGTAACATTCCAGGTGCTCCTGTTTGGTTAGTTCAATCGGGCAAGGCTATCATACGACCCACACAGCACCTTTCAATATCCTGTACCTCTTATCGACAGATATTGTAGTACGGACGGCCTTATTGAATAGGGAAGACGGTGGCTTTTAGCTCATTGGAACCAAAACAAGGTAGGGATTGCAGTGTTTCGAATTAAGCTGCGTTTTGCCGGATGTCACCGACCACCCGCCCGTCTTCAAGCGTTATAATCCGGTCGACCATTTCAAGGATGCGGTTGTCATGGGTGACCATGACAGTTGTGGTGCCGCGCGCTGCGGCCATGCGTTTTAACATCTTAACAACCGCCAGACCGCTTTCCTTATCCAGCGCCGCTGTTGGTTCATCGGCAAAGATGACATCCGGGTTGCCAACAACAGCGCGCGCGATCGCAACCCGCTGTTTTTGACCACCCGACAGGTTGGACGGCAGATAGCTGATGCGATCCGCCAATCCGACCAAACCCAGGACATGCTCTGCTGCCAGATCATAGGCATTTTTTTCACCCTGTCCGTGAACATCCAGCCCCATCCGTACATTTTGCTGAGCGGTCAGGCTTTCATGCAAGTTATGGGCCTGAAAAATAAAGCCAAGCCTGCGTCGCAGCAGAGTTTTCACTTTGTCTGAAGCGCCCTTCAGTTCGGTTCCCAACAACCGTGCCGAGCCATCCTGTGTTTCGCGCAAACACCCCATTATCGTCAGCAATGTTGTTTTACCCGATCCCGACGGGCCCATAAGTACTGTCAGCTTTCCCTGTTCAATTTCCAGGTTGATGTCGTGTAGTGCCTGAAACCGTGCTTCGCCTGATCCGAACCAGTGGTTCAGATTATTCAGAGCAATAGGGGAGTTGATGCTTTTCATGACTGACCCCTAAAACAGATCAGCCGGATCGGCGGAGTTCAGTTTTCGTGTGGCAATGGCTCCAGACAAAGCACATGATATAAGGGTGCCGAAAAATACCATTAGCGCAAGGCTGAACGTCATATTCACCGGCAGGCTGGTTGCTATTTTCAGGAATTTATAAAGCAATGTGGAGGCGATAAGCCCCGGTATGAACCCGAATACCGCAAGGATCACCGCCTCTTCAAAAATCACGCCCAGAAGAAAACGCTGTGAATAACCCATGGCTTTGAACGTGGCGTATTCGCGTAAATGTGCGGCCACATCGGTGGACAGAACCTGGTAAACAATCACGATGCCCACCATGATGCCGATCACCGTCCCGAAACCAAAGATAAGGCCGGTCGGGCGTTCTGTAGTCTGATAGTCTACATCTTCGTCCATCGCCGTTTCCAATGTGCGGATACGTAAGCCATCAGAGGGCAATATCTTTTTTAGTGCTGCAATCACCTGATCAGGGTCGGAATCGTTGGCAAGTTTCAAAAGGATATGGTCCGCTGCCCCGGCGCTGCGGCCGGGAAACATTCGCAGAAATGTCTGATCCGACACGACTGCATATCCGTCGCTTGAAAATCCGCCACCGAAAGAAACCGTGCCGATCACGCTAAGCTGACGGTTCATCGCTTCGATCATAATCGGCTCATCGGCTGTGACCATGGCCAGTTTTTCCGGGTCAAGCCCGCGCGCCGATCTGTCCACCAGAACGGTATCGGCCTGCACCAGACCACTTGGGTCAGCAATTCCCTCACCGATGAATTGCGGGCGGTTCGGGTCTACGCCGAAGGCTTGGAAAATAATCTCGGAACCGTCTGGCTGGGTCCATGCAATCGCACCTAAATAGATCGGCATCGCTTCTTCCACACCGGGTACAGAAAGAGAGCGGTAAAGCCACTGGCGCGGTACATTGGAACCTTCAAAAAATGTATTGGCATCAGAGGCCGAGATTATAATATCGGCGTCGATTGTCTGATAGGACATACGAATGCTTTCGCCTAACGCCCCCATTATGCCCAACTGTACAAACACCAGAATGTTGGCAAATGCCACGCCCGCTACCGCCGCAGACAACCGTGCCGGGTTATGGGTTAGTTGCAGCCAGCCGATGGGTAGTCTGCCCAATAATCTGGATAGAAAAGCAGTCATTGAACTGGCTCCGCAACGACATGTTCGACGGTTATGCGGGCGGTTACCTCAAGATGGGTCAGCCGTTCCGCCCGGGCGGAACTTTCTTCGTCCAGCCGCACGGATACTTCGATCACACGGGCGTCGGTATTTGCGGCGGGATCAGTGCTTATCTGGCTCTGACGTTTCACAGAATAGCCAATTTCCGAGACCAATCCGGTCAGCGAGGTGCTTAAAGCATCCGAGTTCAACTCAACCGGTTGTCCGATAGCGATGGCCGCAATCTCGGACTGGTAAACTTCCAGAACGGCCGTCATCTGGGCGATATTGCCAATATCTGCCACTCCGGAACTGCCAGGCTTTTCACCAGGCTTGGTGTGAATATCCAGAACGGTGCCGGTAAGGGGCGTGGTAACAATTCCACGTGCCAGATCCTGACTTGCACGGGCCAGATCGGCGCGCGCGGTATCAACATTGCGTGCGGCAACCACCACATCGGGCTGACTGTTTATATCCGCAGTAAGATAACGTGAAAGGGTGACCTGTGCCTTTTCCACATCACGCACCGCCTGTTCTGCTTTTGCTATGGCTTCATCAAGTATTGCTCCGGTGGTCACGCCACGGTCAAACAGATCCTGGGTTCGCAGTCGCGCACTACCTGCGACATCCGCCGTTACTTGCGCACGTTCCAGTACCGCGCGGGCTTCGTCCCGGCTGGCGGCAACGGCGGCGCGGGTTTGATCCAGTGTGGCTTCGCGTAGCGCAAGATTTGCGCGCGCCGTATCCAGTGCGCTTTGCAACGGACCGGTATTATCCAGCCGCGCCAGCACATCGCCGCGGGTGACCTGTTGACCAATGGTGACGAGGATTTGCTCAATCCGGGCGTCCCCGGCCCCATAGGGCAGGGCCACTGTTATAACGTCACCTTCGGGCTGAAGTTCGCCAAGGGCCACGACGGCACGGACTATAGGGGTTGGTTCGTTTTCAGCCAATTCAGAGGCCGCGGCGGGGGCAACCGGGATCGCGATTGGTTTTTCAGTTCCGCCACCTGGTTGCAGGCCAGTCACGTTAAGAAAGATGCGCAGTAATGGCGGCTGCACGACAATACCGATGACAGAACCTGTAAACAGGATCAAAAAGACCAGTGGAAATATGACCAGCCGTGGCAGTTTTGACGGTTTCTGTCCATTTACGGATTGCGCAGATGAATCAGCGGGTTTTACGTCCAGYGGTAAAYCACTGCCCTGCTCATTCTCACTTGCCTTTGACATGTTCAATTATCCTCATGTACGGTACTTAATGACCCGTGGGTCATTAAGTGGACTTCCGGGCARAATTTGCAAGAGTAAAACAYGGCTGACAGGCAGGAAAYAGAACGCCCTCGGGTCCGTAAACGCGATGCGCGCCCCGGCGAAATTATCGAAGCTGCTCTGGCGGAATTTGCCAGGAACGGATTTGCAGGCACTAGAATGATTGAYATCGCCCGGCGCGCAGGTGCGTCTAAAGGCACGCTTTATCGTTATTTYCCGCACAAGCAGGCGCTTTTTGAAGCTGTCATTACAAGCCGTATTTCCCGCGTGACAGGTGAAGCTGATCCAATCGATAACCAAACCGCCGGAAGCGCCAGTGAAATACTTGCGATGTTACTTCGCCGTTTCTATCGCCAGATCAATGAGGGTGAGCCGGGGATAATTCTACGCATCCTTGTGGCGGAAGGCCAAAGATTCCCCGAGTTGGTAGCCGTTTACCATAAGCAATTCATGAACCACGGGCAGTTGATGCTGCGCCAAATAATCCAGAAGGGTATTGCGAGCGGTGAATTTCGCGCAGATCTGAAGCTGGATGACCCTCGGGTGATAATCGGGCCTGCCATTGCCGCAACAATCTGGCAGTTGATGTTTAGCGAGTTAGATCCGGTCGATCTTGAGCTCTATGCAGCAAGTCATATTGATCTGATCCTGCATGGATTGCGTGCTTAGACAGAGAAACAATCGAAGAAAGCCCAACCGGTGCTTGGTACCATCAGGTGGGTTTTGAGCGATAGCGCAAATTCGATGTGGTTGCTGTGTCGATTTCTATCGGATTACCGGTAAGAGCGACCCCAAACTCCTTTTCAGCCTGTTTTGATGAATACCGGCCTAATCGCACGTCCTCCAGCACCGCCTCTGGGGCGCGCTTGAACGGRTYSCCGTAGCCGCCGCCGCCGGGGGTTTTTACGTGTACGCAATCACCCGGTGCCAGGGGAATATCCTGTTCTTTGGACAGGTGTTCCGGGGTGTAGGGTTTGCCGGCTTGCCAGACGGTGACCTCATTTTTAGCGCCGTCCTKRCCGCCYARCACGCCCTGAGGACCAAAGCGGCCGTGATCCATGACAAARCTMGCTGTTGCGTGGCCGCGTCTCAATTCCAGTTTGTAATCCAGCCCGAAGCCGCCGCGGTGGTGTCCGGCGCCGCCTGAACCGGTCCGCAGAGCGTAGTGGTGATAGAGAACCGGGAAGGCTTGTTCCATGATCTCAACCGGGGGYGCCTTGGAAATGCCGATGGTGGAACAGCCGTTACTTAGGCCGTCATGGTCGGCGTTGCCACCATAACCGCCACCGGAAAGYTGATACATCACAAAATCCCGCCCACGCGCCGGGTCATGGCCGCCGAGGGCAAAGTTGCCGCTGGTTCCGGCTGGTGCAGCGGTGACGCGATCGGGCAGAGCGGCGACCAGGGCGGCGAATACTGCCTCGGCGATGCGTTGTGATACTTCGGCGGCGCARCCGGAAACCGGGCGCGGGTATTGGGCGTCGAGGAAGGTGTTYTCGATGCCAGTTACCTTTAGCGGGGCAAACGCACCGGCGCTGATTGGGACTTCGGGGAAAATATGGCGCATGGCAAGATAGACAGAGCTAAGCGTGGTCGCGCGCACGGAATTCATTGGACCTGCGCAAGGCGCACTGGAACCRGAGAAATCAAACAGCAAATCATCGCSCTGCCGGGWTRCGGCAAGACGTATTTCAAGGGGTTCGTTAACWACMCCGTCGCTGTCGATCCAGGCGGATGCTTTGAAGGTTTGGTCAGGGATGTCAGCGATAAARCTGCGCATCTGTTTGGCCGCGCGGGTRTGMAGYTCTGCAATAGCTTCGCGGACAGTATCGTCACCGTAACGGTCCAGCAGCATGTTTAGCCGGTCTTCGCCTACCAACAACGCGGCGGCTTGCGCCTTGACGTCACCAATACGCTGATCGGCCACCCGGATGTTAGAGCAGATGATCGCGTAAATTTCCTCATCTAACTTGCCCTCTTTGAACAATCTTACCGGGGGCAGGCGTAGTCCTTCTTGTTCAACTGCGGTAGCTGAAGCCGAAAAACCACCCGGTACAGCGCCGCCGGTATCTGGCCAATGGCCGGTGTTGGAAAGCCAGCAGAAAATCTCGCCGTCGCGATAGAATGGCCGGGCAAAGCGGACATCCATCAGGTGGGTTCCGCCAAGGTATGGATCATTAACGATGTAAATGTCGTCGGGTTTTGGCGCGGCTGCGCGCCCGTCACGGATCATTTCGATCAGGGTGCGGGTTGAATATTGCATCGTGCCGACAAAGACCGGCAACCCGCCCGCACCCTGTGCAATTAGTGCCCCGTCATCGGCGGCRTATATYCCRTCRGARCGATCRTTRGCTTCKGCGATAACCGGGGAAAACGCGGCGCGGGAAAAGCTCAGGTCCATTTCATCGCAAACCTGTTGCAGGCCTGCCTGAATAACCGAAAGGGTGATTGGATCAATGCTCATGCTGAGGCACCAATCTGAATAATAATATTCCCATCCGCATCACTTGTTGCGATGTCACCCGGTTCTATCAAGACGGTAGTATCCATTTGCTCGATGATTGCCGGACCTTTCAGCGAGAATTTGATCGGCATGTGGTCGCGCCAGTAAACCGGGGTATCAAACCAATTGCCGTGGAAATAGGACTGGCGATTTTCAGTTATGGCTTCCTCYAACGTGATACGACGCCCGGCGGGGTCAATCAGGGTGGACAGGTCCAGTTCTGCGCGTTTGCCAATCACCGAGCAGTTGACATTTACAACACTTGAACGGATTTCAGCCAACTCCACCCGGAAGCGGTTGAAATAGGTTTCTTCGAATTTCTGGCGCAAGGTCTCGCGGTCAATTTTTGGGTTGGCTATTGGAACGCGCAGTAGGTGGGTCTGGCCGATGAACTGCATATCGACGCTATAGATTCGTTTTACTTCGCTGATTTCAATGGTTTCTTTGGCAATTAGGCCTTCACCCTCATGTGTCTGTTCGGTGAACACTGTATGCAAGCGATCCATGTCGAGTGTGTCCAGCGGCGTGTTTAACGTCGTCACGAARTCATGGCGAAGGTCGGCAACGATACAACCGATGGCGTTGGTAATACCGGGGCGAGAGGGCACAAGCACGCGCGGTACGCCCAGTTCGCGGGCCAGTGCACAGGCGTGCAGCGGACCGGCACCGCCAAACGCCAGCAAGGCGAAATCGCGTGGGTCCGCCCCGAGCGACACCGAAACCATGCGGATCGCCCCGGCCATTTTGATGTKCRSCMTGYKGATAANNRMMYCGGCGGCGCGGGTGGCATCCAATCCAAGGGGCTCGCCAATTTTCTGCAGGAATATCTGTTCAACTTCTTGCAAGCTGGYGCTGCTATYAACTGAWTTCAACTTKGTGGGRTTCAGTCGACCCAGCAAYAARTTTGCGTCCGAAATAGTTGGCTTAGACCCACCTCGCCCATAACAGATCGGGCCGGGTTCTGCACCCGCACTTTCTGGTCCGACCTCTAACAATCCAGCKGGRTTTACCTTKGCRATAGATCCSCCRCCWGCGCCRACSGTGCGCACATCCACCATCGGGACGTGGATCGGCATGGCGTATTCAATTTCGATCTCAYTCGAAACGGATGGCTCTGCGCCGCGGATCAGCGCCACGTCGGTTGATGTGCCACCCATATCGTAGGTGATCAAATCCTGGATCCCGGCACGCCGTCCTATGTAGGCAGCGGCCATAACTCCGGACGCAGGCCCGGACATCACCGTTTTTGCAGCCTCGCGCGAAACGACACGCGACGACACCATGCCGCCATTGCCATTCATCACCAGCACCTCACCGCCGTAACCGCCTCTGGTCAATTCTTCGACCAACTTGCGAATGTATCGCTCAAGCAGCGGCTGGACCGARGCGTTGACCGCMGCCGTCACCCCGCGTTCRTATTCRCGCCCTTCAGACAGCAGTGCATGGCCGAGGGTGATATGTTCATTGGGCCAGATGTCSCGCAGTATTTCACCGCTGCGTAATTCATGTGATGGGTTGGCGTAGGCGTGCAGGTAATGCACYACWACCGAAACGCARCCYGCATCCARAAGCTGTTGMGCTGCTTTCAYAACACCCGCTTCATCGAGYGGTTTYACGACYTCWCCTGCCGCGTCCATACGTTCRRTGACYTCAAGGCGCAGGTCGCGYGGAATGATTGGGATAAAYTCGCCCTTCATTCCATAGGGCTGTGGGCGGGTGCGTCKGCCCAGTTCCAGAATATCGCGAAAACCTGCTGTGGTAATCAGACCGGTGCGGCTGAGCTTGCGTTCCAGCACAGCGTTGGTTGTAGTGGTGGTGCCATGGACGATCAGATCAACCGATTTCAAATCGGTCTGTGCCTCTTCCAGTGCAGCCAACACGCCGAAAGCCTGATTTTCAGGTGTGCTGGGTACTTTTGCCAGTCTAACCTGCCCGCTGGTCTGGTCCATCAGGATTAAATCAGTGAACGTCCCGCCAACATCGACGCCAACAACCTGACCTATTGGTAAATTACCCATTCTTTGTGATGCCCTGCGACCATTTTTCGTTCGTATGCAAATGATTTCCGTAACGGGTGTGAAAGTCAACGTATCTTGGTTTCGGGCCAAAGTAGCTACGGCGGGGCGAAGGACTAAGCGTATTGTAAACAATTACGCGTGTGTTGGCTCTTTTGGGATTAAGGGACGGACGGTTGGGCATTGGTGTGCCGGGCTGAATGAGACGTTCTGGTGGCAACATTCACGGTGTTGTACACGTTATTCGGGCTTTCGTTGCTGGCATCTCCACGGGGCGCTTAAAGCAGAGCGCGAAAAAATTGGACAAATCGTTTGTGCGCATACAGACTGAACTCATAGAACAAACGTACAATTCAACAGGGGTCTGCTGTCATGTCAAAAACCGTAAAATCCAACGCGTCTTCATTTTCTCGCCGTACAGCGCTGAAAACAATGGCTGTCGGGGCCGGAGCCGCAACATTGCCGTTATGGGCACGCTATGCTCAGGCGCAAAGTTCTGAGCCCATTCGAATTGGGTTTCAGAAACATGCAACCGGTATCGGGGCTGCCTATGGTCGCTGGTATGACCGCACCTCGCAGGCAGCGGTTAAGTTCATAAATGAATCGGGAGGYATCAACGGTCGCCCGCTGGAACTGGTCACAGAAGACGATGGTACCGATCCAAAGCGTGGCGCTGAAATACTCGAAAAATTTGCTAATCAACACAAGGTTGATGTTGCCTTTGGTACGCTGTTCAGCCACGTAGTAATCGGTTCCGCCCCACGTGCTGAGGAACTGAAGCTGCCGTATTTTGTGGTATCCGAAGGCCACCATGTTGCCAGCGGGATGCTGAACCGCTGGACTTTGCAGCCCGGTATTACGGATGTAAAAAGCCAGGTTCAGGCGATGGCGCCTTTTGTGGCCAGCACATTGGGTAAGAAAGTCACCATGATGTTCCCGGACTTTGCGTTCGGCCATGATCACCGTGATTTCTTTTCAGCCGCGATTGAGGCACAGGGTGGCGAAGTGGTTGCCAAGATCGCCGTGCCACCGGCGGAAACATCGTTTACCAAATACTTCCCCAAAGTCCCCCGCGATACYGAGGTRCTWTACCACGTWATGGTCGGGCCTGCGGTTCTGACATTCGTGAAAGAAATGGGCGAATTCTTTGGCCCGAACCGGCCAGAGATATTTGGCTTTATCGACAGCCTTGAGGCCGTTGATGTCGCCAGCCCGGGGCTGGAATATCTGGAGGGTTCATATTTTTGGGAAGGCAATCCACGTTATGTGCAGCCAAACCAGAGCGAGTTTGACAAGCATTACCGCGCTGCTGTCGGCATTGATGAAAATGGCGCTTCTGTTGATGACCCGAAAGATATTTCGACATCGGCCCATATGTTTGGTTGCTGGGAAACCCTGCATGTGATCAAGGCCGGGATGGAGGCATCCGGGTATCAGGGACCGGGCGATCGTCAGGCGTTGATTGAAGCTGTTGAGGCCATGAGCGACATGCCGCATTCGWATGAACACCCGCAAGGCGCTAAGTTGTTCAATGGTAAGACCCATCAGGTTTTYGGGCCGCARTATATTTCGAAGGTCACAAACGGAAAGCTGATCGTCGAACATACCGCGTCAATCGAAGATACGCTGTATCCGGACGAAGTTGATTACACTACACGCTCGTTCTAAACTTAATATCGCCGGAGGCAGTATTGTCCCCGGCGAACCAATAGCTTCCTTGGACATTTTATGGATTTTGGACCCCACCTGATGCTCGCCATTCTGGAAGGCGCGGTTTTGGCGTCGGTTCTGGCGCTGATGGCGTCGGGGCTAAGTCTGGTGTTTGGCGTGATGCGCGTGGTCAATATTGCCCACGGTGAATTTTACATGCTTGGTGCGGTTCTGGCATGGTGGGTTGCTTCATTTGTAGGCGGGGCGGCGGTGCTTGGGTTTATCATGGCGCTGATCATTGCTCCGATAATCGTCGGTCTGATCGCGGCGGCAGCGGATATGACGGTGCTGAAATACCTGAAATACGATCCCGAACGCACCATCGTAGCCACCATTGGCCTGCTTTATATTATCCAGCAAGTCACGCTGATGACCTATGGCCCGGACGCGCGCCCGGTGATTGCGCCATTCAACACTCGGCTGGCATTGCCGTGGTTTGAATTTGTTGAAGGCAAGTTTCAGATGTTCTGGCCCTGGGGCCTGTCAATCACCAGCTACAAGCTGTTTGTAATTGTGGCCGCTGTGGTGGTGCTACTGGGAATCTGGGCGATGATGACCAAAAGTCGGATTGGTTTACTGATGCGGGCGACGCAGCTGGACAGCGAAACGGCACAGGCGTTTGGGATACCGGTGGAACGGGTTTATGCTCTGGTGTTTGGTATTGGGGCCGCGCTGGCCGCATTGGCGGGTGTATTGATCGTGCCGATCCAGCAGGCGCATTACCTGATGGGCGGTGACGCGCTGCTGCTGTCGTTTATCGTGGTGATTATCGGCGGGCTTGGCAGCCTGTCGGGTACGTTGATYGCCGCCGTGCTGATCGGCATGAGCGACGGGATCATATCGGTGTTCTTCTCACCCACGCTGGCCAAAATTATCGCCACCTTGCTGGTCGCTTTCGTGCTGGTATTCCGTCCGCAAGGTCTGATGGGAAAAACCAACAGATGAGCGAAAATACCAAAGTCATCGCGCTGCATGTSGGCYTGATCGCGCTGCTGTTTGCGYTGAACTTTGYGCTRCCWCCCTACCACCACGGCAACCTGGCGAGGATAATGGTGCTGGCCAGTTACGCGATYGGSTACAAYGTYYTGTTTGGCTATACCGGGTTRCTTAGYCTYGGCCAYGCGATGTTCTTTGCGGCTGGSATGTATGGCATGGGKCTTAGTGTGCGCCACTTTGGKTTYAGCCCGGYRCCGGCGYTRCTGGYSGGRTTGGTMGCRGGTGTCGCGTTGTCGTTTRTTGTCGGATTGCTGGCGCTGCGTACGGYKGGTGTTGCGTTTATGATCGTGACGTTGATGTTTGCGCAGGCCGTATATCTGGCGATCCTTCTGTTTGGAAAATATACCCGTGGCGACGAAGGTTTTGTCATCCAAAAGGCTGACCGGATGTTGGCCGGGATCGACCTGACTGATCCTAATAATCGCTATCTGGCGGCACTTGCGCTGTTTGTCATTTGTCTGATGGCGACGCTCTGGCTGATGCGCCAGCCCGCTGGCAAGGTGCTGATCGCGATCCGGGAAAACGAAGAACGGGCAAAGCTGCTGGGTTATGACGTGTATCGGCACAAACTGGCGGCCGTGGTGATTTCCGGCACAATCTCGGCCATGGCGGGGGCGTTTTATGGGCTGTTGTTTGGCTATGTCGGGGCGACGTTCGCTACCGTGCAATATTCAATATTCCCGTTGCTCTGGGTGCTTCTGGGCGGGGCTGGAACCATTATAGGCCCGTTCATAGGGGCGCTGTTCATGTTCTACCTGATTGATTTGTCCAGTGGGATCACCAGCGCATTCATGCTAATTGCCGGTGTCGTTCTGGTGCTGCTTACCCTGTTCGCGCCACAAGGATTGGTGGGCGAATTACGCAACCGGTTCTGGCGATGGCTGCCATGAGCGTGTTGCTYTCAACCAAGGGACTATCGCGCAGTTTTGGCGGAATGCGCGCCGTGCATGATATTGATTTTGAATTGCCACAGGGGCAAATTCGCGCGCTGATCGGGCCAAACGGTGCTGGTAAAACGACGTTTGTCAGTATGCTGGTTGGGCAACTGGAACCAACATCGGGTGAAGTTTGGTTCGACGGGCGGGACGTTTCCCACCTGCCGGTTCACAAACGCATTTCCCTTGGCATGGCTTATACGTTTCAAATCACTTCGGTGTTTTTGCATCTCACGTTAARGGAAAATGTGGCCCTCGCCGCGCGGCGTCGACTGGGGAAAGACAGTGTGGCGGTGCAGCAAGAAGTCGAGACATCGCTGGCCCGTATCGGCCTGTTGCAACACATCGACCGCACAGCGRAWGAACTGAGCTATGGYCACCAGCGCCTGTTGGAAATCGCCAYGGGTATTGCCCAGAAACCGCGTCTGTTGATCCTTGACGAACCAACGCAGGGGCTGGCAGAAAGCGAGATCGCAGAATTCAAAACCCTGGTCCGCGAACTGGTAAGCGAGACAACAATCCTGTTGATCGAACACAACATGAGCGTCGTCATGGAAGTCGCTGACCAAATTACTGTGCTGAATTTTGGCGAAGTTTTGGCTGAAGGTACACCAGATCAAATCCACGCCAACCCGCAGGTTCAATCTGCTTATCTGGGGGGCGGGTGATGTTGCAGGTCAAGGGCATCGACGTTTCCTATGGGCAGGCGAAAATATTGCGCAATGTATCACTGGATGTGCAGGCCGGTGAAATTGTTTGCCTTTTGGGGCGCAACGGGGCGGGTAAAACCACGACGATGAAGGCAATCATGGGGTTGCTGCCTTTAGGTGCCGGAAAGGTGGTTTTAGACGGTGTCGAGGTTAGCAAACTGCCGGCATTTCAGGTCCCCAAACACGGTGTTGGTTACGTTCCASAAGGACGGCGATTGTTTTCCGAACTGACCGTAGCGCAAAACCTGGAAATCGGCATGTTAACGCGGCGCAGTGGTCCGGAAGTATTAGAGCGTGCGCTGGAACTGTTCCCCCGCCTGCGCGAGCGTCTTAAACAACGCGCCGAAACACTGTCCGGGGGAGAGCAGCAAATGCTGGCCACCGCGCGCGCCCTTTGTCTGCAACCGAAGCTGTTGTTGCTGGATGAGCCGACCGAAGGCTTGCAGCCGTCGATGATTGAGCTGATCCGCACGGTGATCCTGCAAATGCGTRACGAAGGCGTGGCGGTCTTRTTGGTTGAGCARCGCGTCGATGCGGTGTTATCGACCGCAGACAGGGTTGTATTCATCGAAAATGGGAAAAATCAGGAAACTCTTGAAGGAGCTGCCTTGCGCAAAGATCCTGATATTTTACGGCAGCATCTGGGGGTATAAATATCAGGTCAGTTTTTCCAGATATTGAAGGAATATAACGCGTTCCTCATCGCTTAGTGGCGCCAATGTCTTTTCTGTTACACCAAGAGCCGGACCACAAAATGATATATATGCGGCTCTGCCTACGTCAGTTGGCATGACAATAATGCGTCTCTGATCGTCCGGGTCAGGCTCTGATGCAACCAGCCCCTTTTTTCGTAATCGATCCACGACACCTTTGATGGTTGCTGCATCCATAGCCGTATGGCGCCCCAAAGCGTTTTGCGAAATAGGCCCGAGTTCACAGAGCTTGGCCAATGTGGCAAACTGAGTTGAAGTCAGATCAGGTATCAACCCGGCAAAGATTGCCAGATGCCGTTGTGTCGCGCGGCGCAGCAAAAAGCCCACCTGTACGTCGAGATGATATTTGGGCAGTGTTTTATTCTTTTTGTCCATGCTGGATAGTTCTTGGTATTGGTTCCCACATCAAGCATTTTTCAGTGTTGACAGAAATTGGAACTCAGCCCAAAATCCGTTTGTGTGCTAACAATAAATTCAATTTAACTAAGAGCAGGAGAATTACGGTGGCCGAATATTTCAGGCCTCGAAGCCTCCGGGAAGCGGTGGAAATTGCCGCGATGGGTGACCTGACCATCGCTGCGGGTTGCACCGATTTGTTTCCAGCTATGTCYTCRCAAWATTTRCRTGGYCCWGTKCTTGAYSTGACTTYTGTCAAAGRYTTGCRGGGAWTTACCCATRAAGRGGGCTATTTRCGKATMGGRGCCGCRACSACCTGGAGCGATGTGAAAWATTATGATCTGCCCCCGGCCTTTGACGGGCTGAAAGCCGCAGCGCGCGAAGTCGGATCGGTTCAGATACAAAACGCTGCTACGATTGCGGGAAACCTTTGCAACGCATCACCCGCTGCGGATGGTGTGCCATGTTTGCTGACGCTGGATGCAGAAGTTGAGCTGGCGTCACAGCAAGGGGCACGCCAACTGCCTTTGAGTGATTTTTTATTGGGGGTGCGCAAGACGGATTTGCAACCTGGGGAAATTRTGACCGCCATTTTRGTGCCAGAWTCGGCTTTGAACGGGCAAAGTGGGTTCCTTAAACTGGGTGCGCGGCGTTACCTTGTCATTTCGATTGCGATGGTCGCGGTGCGGATTGTGGTTTCAGGCGGGCATGTGGAACAGGTGGCACTGGCTGTGGGTGCCTGTAATGATCGTGCTGTACGTTTGTACCAGCTGGAAAATCATCTGACGGGGCTGCCGTTTGATAGCAAACTGAGTGACGCAGTTACTGATGATCTGGTTGCACAGGTGCTGGCACCGATATCAGATATCCGGGCGGATGAAGCCTATCGTCGTCATGCGGCGGCGGTTCTGATTCGCCGGGCGCTTGACGGGTTAAGCGGGGRYTTGGCATGAAGGATGATAAGCCGCTGATCCGGATAGAAGTGAATGGTAAAAGCCTGTCGGTTAGTGCTGATCATGGTCGTCGCCTGTCGGATATTTTACGCGAAGACCTCGGCCTTGTTGGAACCAAAGTAGGCTGCGATGCAGGCGATTGCGGGGCTTGCACAGTACTGCTGGATGGCGCGCCGGTTTGTTCTTGTCTGACGCCTGTTGCCCAGTGTGATGGACGCAATATTAGTACTGTCGAGGGCTTGTCTGCAAAAGGGCCAACAAAGCTACAAGACTCCTTCCTGCGCCACGGGGCAGCACAATGCGGGATTTGTACGCCGGGAATGTTGATGGCAGCGACGGCATTGTTGGCTGAAAATCCGGAACCAACGCGGGCAGAGGTAAAGGACGCCCTTGGCGGTGTTCTGTGCCGCTGCACCGGCTACACAAAAATCATTGATGCTGTTTGTGATGTGTCGAATTTGCGACCSCCAGACCCAATGCCCGTTGCCGGGGCGGCAGTAGGGGCGGCGATTGAGCGGCTGGACGGCGCGCCGAAAGTGGCTGGAACCGAAATATTTGGTGCAGATTATTGGCCGCAAGATGCGTGGATTGTCCGAGCAATCCGTTCTTCGCATAGTGCAGCGAAGTTTACGTTTGGCGACATTGCTGGCTGGGCAGACGCCGCTGGTGTTCAGGTATTCACCAGCGTTGATTTACCGGGGCGCAATTGTTTTGGCGTTATTCCGCCCTTTGCGGATCAACCTGCGCTTGCAGAAAATCAGACGAAGTTTCGCGGTGAGGCGGTGGCGATAGTTGCCGGACCTCGCGCAGCTATGGATGGGCTTGATCTTGAGGGCTTCCCGATTGAGTGGGATGCGCTTGTRCCAGTGCTGACGCCAACGCARGCACAGATTGCCAACGCGCGTCAGCTACATGCAGAAAGGCCCGACAATGTCCTGATAACGGGACGTGTTGCGCAGGGGGATGTGTCGCAAACACTGGATCAGGCCGCCCATGTTGCCCAAGCATCGTTCGAAACCGCCTATGTAGAACATGCTTATATTGAACCCGAGGCAGGGTGTGCCTGGATGGATGGCGACGTTTTGGTGATACAGGCCTGCACCCAAGCCCCGATTATGGATAGGGACGATACCGCACTGGTTCTGGGTCTACCGCAAGATAAAGTTCGCATCATCCCCGCCGCTGCCGGGGGCGGTTTTGGCTCAAAGCTGGATGTATCATTGCAACCGCTGATCGGATTGGTGACGCTGAAAACCGGCCATCCATGCCGAATGGTTTACGGCCGTCGGGAATCGATGGTGTGCACCACCAAACGCCACCCGGCTGATATGACTGCGCGTATTGGGATAGATAGCGACGGTCGGATATTGGCGATGGAATTTGACGGYGTTTTCAACACCGGGGCTTATGCGAGTTGGGGGCCAACAGTGGCCAACCGGGTGCCGGTTCATGCGTCGGGTCCGTACAAGACCCCGGCCTATCGGGCCCAAGCTGTAGCAGTTCATACCAATGGCCCGGTTTCCGGCGCGTTYCGGGGGTTTGGTGTTCCGCARGCGGCCATTTTGCAGGAAAYGCTYTATGATGATCTGGCTGGAATGGCCGGGTTGGATCGCCTGGAATTTCGGTTGATGAATGCGCTTGTTGATGGGGATGAAACTGTTTGCGGGCAGGAAATTTATGGCGTCGGAATTCGAGAGTGTTTGGAGGCACTGAAATTGGACTGGGCAGACGCACTGATTTCGGTTGCTGACTTCAATTCCAAATCTAGCGACYTAAAACGTGGAGTTGGTCTGGCGTCCTGTTGGTACGGTTGTGGCAATACAGCGTTGCCTAACCCATCTACCGTTCGCATTGGYATAACGRTGGAAGGYGAGATTTGTCTGCATCAGGGGGCRACCGATATTGGYCAGGGCTCCAACACGGTGATTTCGCAATTCTGCGCCGATGCGCTTGGCTTGCCAGTGGGTGACTTGACATTGATCGGTCCCGACACGGCGATTACACCTGATTGCGGTAAGACATCGGCATCTCGTCAGACGTTTGTTACGGGCAAGGCGGCCATGCTGGCCGGACAGGCATTGAGGCAGAAAATACTGGTGCTTACCAATAAAGGCTCGGGCGCGAAGTTTGGTAAAATAGAAGGCGGCCTCACGGTAACGGACAGCGCGGGAACCGTCACGCTGAACCTGTCGGGTATGCCGCAGGGCGAACATGGCTATGTTTTGATGGCCGAAGAAACCTATGACCCACCAACACAGCCACTGGATGAAAACGGTCAGGGCGTGCCCTATGCGGTGTATGGCTATGGGGCGCAGRTGGCCGAGGTGGAAGCGGACATTCAGACCGGTAAGGTTCGGGTTGTTCGAATTATTGCTGCCCATGATTTGGGCCGGGTTATCAACCCGCAACTGGCCGAGGGGCAGATAGAAGGCGGGATCGCGCAAGGTCTGGGTATGGCCTTGATGGAAGAATACATCCCCGGACGCACGGAAAACCTGCACGATTATCTGATCCCCACAATTGGCGAYATGCCGGAAATACGATCGATCCTGATTGAAAAACCTGACCCTGAGGGGCCGATGGGGGCCAAGGGGCTGGGTGAGCATGTGTTGATTCCAACCGCCCCGGCGATATTGAATGCAATCCGTCACGCAACTGGCGCCAGGATTGATCGCCTGCCCGCGCTGCCACATCGCGTACTTGCCGCCATCCGAAAAGCAGGGGGAGCAATATGAGCGATCAGAAAACTAAAACCGCCCGCGATAAGCCCGAGAAAATCCGATGTGAAGCCTGTCCGGTGATGTGTTTTGTTGCCGAGGGACATCTGGGCGCTTGTGATCGTTATGCGAATGAAGGCGGTAAAATCGTGCGCAGCAATCCGCTGACCGTGTTGGACCGGCGCATCGCCGCAGGAGGCGAAATCCGCCCGTTCCTGAAATCTGATTGGGACGGGTCGCTGGTGAATGACGGCGACTTRTTCGTGTCGGCGGTGGGCGCTGGCACGACCTATCCCGACTATAAGCCCGCACCCTTTATTATCAGCCGCGACGTGGACGGCGCGGATTTTGTGACCGTGGTGACGGAAGCTATCTATTCCTATTGCGGGGTTAAGCTGAAGATTGATACCGACCGCCACCTTGGTCCCGAAGGCGCGGTTGTCCGGGCAGCGGGCGAAGTGATCGGGTTGGTCATTACGTCTGAATATGGCTCGCAAATGATGTCGCTGGGCGGGGTTGGYCACCTGACCGGCGGGTCCAAGGCTGAAGGYCGTGTGACTTGCGATGCGCTAATGCGGTTGTGCAATAAAGAAGCGGTTGAACTGACGATTGATGGTGGCGTGCAGATCATCGTGCAGGCCGGGCAACCGCCTATTATTGATGGCATAACCGAGCWCCGGATGCGGGTCGGATGTGGCTCGGCGACCATTGGGATGTTTGCGTCACAGTGGGAAGGGCTGGTGGATGAAGTTGTCGTTGTCGATGATCATATCACCGGTGTCGTGTCTGAACATCAGGCGGGCAAAGTGTTGGGCTGGAAAGACACCGGCATTCGTATCAAAGGCCGGCGCTCTACACCGGGGCGGTATTTTCAGGTGGCCGAGCCGGGATTGGGCTGGGGTGGCACTAATGTTGATGACCCGTTGAATATTCTGAGTGACTGGTTGCCGAAAAAAGGCGCGGTACCGGGGCTTCGTCTGCTGATGGTTTCCACCACTGGTGAACATTCGGGGTTTTATGTTCTGAATGATGAACTGGTGCCGAAGAAACAGGATATGCCCGCTGCGCTACAAGCCTCGGTTGAACTGATTGCTGAAAACTGTGAACCGGCCCTTTGCAATGTTTTGTTCGCGGCCGGGGCGGGGGGGTCACTGCGCTCTGGCGTAACTCGGAACCCGGTGCGGCTGACTCGGTCGGTTCAGGGTTTGAAAACCAACGTTACCTGTGGTGGCGCACCCGCCTATGTGTTCCCGGGCGGAGGGATTACGATCATGGTGGATGTTATGAAAATGCCCGAMAATTCGTTCGGATATGTACCTACCCCGGCATTGGTGGCTCCGCTGGAATTCACTTTGCTGCGGGAGGACTACATTGCCCTTGGTGGCCATGACGCATCCGTGCGCGAATTGGCGGATGTACTGGAATTTGGTGGTGAATACGGCGATGCGGTGCGAGCGGTTTCGGCCAATGGCACCCCGCCGCAACACAAGTCGGGGAAGAAATAAGATGATGGCTGGTCCGCAGGTCAGGATGCTATCCGACGGTCGCCGGTTGCACCTGAACCATGGCCCGATTGATCTGATAATTGGCGTGAATACAGCGGCGCGGGCTGAGGCATTCGTACGGGTCAGGTCGCGATTTGAATCGGTGCTTGAAGAGTTGGTCAGCGAATTGGAAATGCTACGCAAACCGGTGGGTGACAAGCCGCCAATTGGAACAATTGCGCGAGAGATGTGGCGCGCAACCACGCCGTTAACCGAACACTTCATCACGCCAATGGCGGCCGTTGCGGGTGCCGTGGCCGACGAAATTCTACGTTCAATTTCTGCTGTTTCCGGCCTTAACAAGGCCTATGTGAACAACGGAGGCGACATCGCATTTTATCTGTCTGCTGGGCAAAATGTGACGTCAGCGATGGCAGGTGGAAAAATCGAAATACATGCAAACGATCCGTACCGGGGAATTGCCACTTCCGGCTGGCGGGGCCGCAGTCATTCGCTGGGCATTGCCGACGCCGTAAGCGTTGTCGCCAAAAACGCCGCTGCCGCAGACGCGGCTGCCACGATGATTGCCAATGCCGTGGACCTGCCCGGCCATCCGGCCATTCAACGCCGCCCCGCACAAGAGCTTTTCCCAGACAGCGACCTGGGCCAGCAACTGATTACAACCGGTGTGGACCACCTGAACGCAGAAGAAATCAACGCTGCCCTGACTCGTGGCGCGTGTTATGCCCGCAGTCTGGAACAAAATGGCCTGATCGCCGGAGCGTATCTTTCCCTAAACGAAAACAGCCGGACTATTGGTGAAGTTTTCCAAATCACTACCCTGAATACGGAGCCCCTAAATGCCTGAATTTCCAATCCGAAAAACCACTATGATTATCGAAGAGATTTCCCATGATGGGGGGCCGACCGCCCAGACCCCCAGGGTTCGTGCGGCAATCATTGCGTTGGTAGAGAACCCGTTTTCGGGTGGCTATGTAGAGGATATTCAGGGTGCAATGGATGACCTGAAACCTCTGGGATTGCTGATGACGGACAAGCTGATTGCAGCACTGGGCGGTATTGAAGGTATCGACGGATATGGCAAAGCCGCGATATGTGGTGAAGGTGGCGAGCTGGAACACACGGCTCTCTGGCATGTACCGGGCGGTTATTCGATGCGCGAGCGGTTGGGGGAAGCAAAAGCAATAGTTCCGTCCGCGATGAAAACTGGTGGCGTCGGAACTTGTATCGACATCCCGCTAGGCCACATCAACGCGGCCTATGTGCGCAGCCATTTTGACGCAATGGAAGTCCGATGCCCGGACGGGCCACGTGCGGATGAACTATTGTTCGCCCTCGCAATGAGCAAAGGACCACGCATTCATCACCGCGTAGCCGGGCTGGCGGTGGAAGATGTTAAAGGACAAGACGGGCTGCGTTAGGTTAAAATTTACCGGACGTAACACAGGAATTTGAAAATTATCGGTTAAGTTTACGAAAACTTAATTAGGTTCCGATATTTCCCGAACCACTTCCCAACATGAGTCTACAAAATGCCCCGCAATTTGCGGGCGTTTTCCCTGTGTGAATTTTCACAAGATCAAGGAGATTTGAATCTTGAACAATCCGTTTGAAAACCGAACTTCGTCGCTTACCGGCCCCGCAACTGACCTGTTGCCAGTTACCCCTGATGACGTGAACGATCTGAGTGAAGTAGCGATCGCGCTTTATGTCGAAACCGGTGGGCTGATTTCGCTGGTAACTGCCAGAAATGGTGTGCGTAGTATTTCCGTGGCCGACAATTCGATCCTGCCTGTGGGCACGCGCCGTGTGAATGCGACAGGCACAACTGCCGCTGGAATCCACGCCATGGTGATCGCATGAAAGTAGTTACCGACTTATCGGTCTCCTCGGCGCGACATCGCCCGGTCGGGCCTTCAACACCCTGGTACACTCCGTGGAATTCACCCATTAGTGCGACAATACCGGGCCTTGTTCTGGATTTTGCAACCGGGGTCTATGGTCTTGGTGGCGCTTTGGGGCCACTTGAATCCAGTGTTTCCCTAACCCGTTCCACCGATGGCACCCGGATTGATGCCGCTGGGGCGATTGAAGTTTTGGGGCCAAATGTTGCCAGAATTGACCACGACCCGTTGACACTGGCCCCGATCGGGCTGTTGCTGGAAGGTGCGCGCACAAACCTGTTTACCCAAAGTGATGCGCCTTTAACCCAGACAATTTCTCTCGCGGCTGTGCCGCACGTGATTTCGTTCTATGGGGGTGGGTCAGTTACATTGTCCGGGACATTTACCGGGGTAGCGACCGGTACAGGTGCTTTCCCATCCCGTACAGAATTGTTGTTCACACCGAGTGCTGGGGATCTGACGGTAACGCTCGCTGGTAATGTTGCCTCGCCTCAGTTGGAAGAGGGCGACGTCGCGTCCTCTTACATCCCAACGACGGCTTTAGCGACTTTACGGGATGATGATATAACTTCAGTCACCCTTGGCCCGTGGTTTAGCACATCCCAGGGCACGCTGGTTTTCGAAGGTTCGCTCGACAGTGCGCTGGCGAATGACCGGATTATCGAAATTGATGGCGGTGCAACCACTACACGAATTTCCGTACTGTGGAACAGTGTCCTTGGTCTGCCGCAGTTTCAGGTGTGGGAGGCGGGCGCACTACAGGCTGCAATTGCTCCACCCGGAAATTCGATAGTCCTTGGCAGCCCGTTTCGGGTCGCCATCGCCTATGCGGCAAATGACTTTGCGGTATCGCTGAATGGCAGCGCCGTCGCCAGCGATGCATCCGGTGTTATGCCGACGGGACTGACAACGCTTCGTCTGGGGCGCTCAGTCTGGGGCGCACAGGGGCTGATGTTGGCAGAGGGTGTCACCTATTACCCGACCCGCCTGTCCAACGCAGAGCTTCAGGCCCTTTCTGCCTGAGCCAAAATTTTTTTGGTAGACCGCCCGGTCAAATTCCGGGCGGTTTTTATTTACCCTTGCAGCAGCACTGGATAAGACTGTCGGCTGAAGGGAAGTTTCATGCCGACAGCTTTAGTGACCGGTTCCGCCGGATTTATTGGTTACCACCTCTGTGAACGCCTGCTGCAGGAAGGCTGGGATGTCACCGGATTTGATGCGCTAACGGATTATTACGATGTAACGCTGAAAACACGGCGCCATGAAATGTTGTCAGAACATACTGGTTTCACCCCGGTGATTGCGCGGCTGGAAGACTACGGCGTTCTGGATACCCTGCTGAAAGATGTGAAACCTGACGTCATCGTACATTTAGCGGCGCAGGCTGGCGTTCGCTATTCGATTGATGCGCCGGAAACCTATGTGAATTCCAATCTTATTGGCACTTTCCGGTTGCTGGAAGCGGTTCGAGCCACGCCAGTAAAACATCTTTTGATGGCGTCAACGTCATCAGTTTACGGCGCAAACACCAAGATGCCCTACGCGGAAACCGACAAAGCTGACAGCCAGATGTCGTTCTATGCGGCGACCAAAAAGGCCACCGAGGCAATGGCGCATTCCTACGCGCATTTATATGATCTTCCGGTAACAATGTTCCGGTTTTTCACCGTCTACGGCCCCTGGGGTCGTCCCGACATGGCGCATTTCAAGTTCACCAAAGCAATCCTGAACAATGAACCGATTGAGATCTACAACCATGGCAAAATGCGCCGCGACTTCACCTATATTGATGATCTGGTTGAGGCGCTGTTGCGTCTGACTGGTATCCCCCCTGTTCGGGTGAAAAATTCTGACGATATTGCCACCGGTGACAGCCTCTCAGCGGTCGCGCCATTCCGCATACTGAATATCGGCAATTCCGAACCAATTGAACTGATGGATTACATCGCCGCGATTGAAACCGCGATTGGCCGGCCTGCAGAAAAGATATTTAAAGAAATGCAATCGGGCGATGTCCCGGCGACCTATGCGGATATCAGTTTGCTGGTTGAGCTTACAGGATACAGCCCGACGACTTCTGTGACGGACGGAATTGCAAAATTCGTCGCCTGGTATCGGGACTATTACGACATGCAGGAACACTGAAAATGACTGGGGTGCTGTCGGGGTTAAAACGAATGCTGGGCATTGCGGGCAATGAAAATCCCGTCAAAATGCCCGTCCCACCACGCCCCGAATTCCCCGTCGTCGCTATCGGTGACATCCACGGCCGCGCTGATCTTTTGGCTCTGCTGTTAGACAAGATTTCCCAACAGGCTCCGGGTGCCACTTTGATTTTTGTCGGTGACTACGTAGATCGCGGGCCGGACAGCCGTGGCGTGATTAGTAAGTTGCGCGAATTGGACAACGCTATTTGCCTGCGGGGCAATCACGAGGCGATGCTGCTGGAGTTCATCGATGACCCCATTGAAAAGGGCGGTCGCTGGTTGCGCAATGGCGGGGTGGATACCCTTGCCAGTTTTGGGATTTCGCTTGGCGAAGACTCCAATACCGACGAGGTTTTAAACGCCAGCAAATCCCTGCAGAACGCGCTTGCCGATGGTACCGAAGACTGGCTGCGCGCGTTGCCTATTTTCTGGCAAAGTGGCAATCTGCTGGTCACCCACGCCGGGCCTGATCCTGCTACACCCATCGCTGATCAATCCGAACGAGATTTCCTGTGGGGCCACCGGCGATTTTTACGCGACAACCGAAGTGACGGCATTTGGGTTGCCCACGGTCATTGGGTGCGGGATCGTGCTAATTTTGGTGACGGGCGCATTGGTGTCGATACCGGTGCCTGGGCGTCGGGGCGACTGACGGCGGCGTTGATTAAACCTGACGGCACTGTTCTGTTCATCGACATCCACAAAAAATAGTCCTTCACGTTAGCGATAAACCAACACCAGAAACATTGCCCCGGTAGATACTCAAATGTACAGTTCACCAAAATTACAGACGCTGAATTTTCAAAGGAATGCCCGATGGCGAAAGATCTAAGCCCGCAGAGCCAGCCCGGCCTGTCCAGCTTTAGCTGGGACGACGCCCTGCTGCTGGACGCCCAGCTTTCAGAAGAAGAACGCATGTTGCGCGACGGTGCGCGAGCCTATGCACAGGATAAGCTACAGCCCAGAATTATTGACGCTTACCGCGATGAAATCACCGACCCGGAAATTTTCCGCGAGATGGGTGAAATGGGCCTGCTTGGCGTGACCCTGCCCGAAGAATACGGCGGCATCGGTGCATCCTATGTTTCCTACGGCCTGATCGCGCGGGAAGTTGAGCGCGTGGATTCCGGATACCGTTCCATGATGTCGGTGCAAAGCAGTTTGGTGATGTATCCGATCTACGCCTATGGGTCCGAAGGACAGCGTCAGAAATATCTGCCGAAACTCGCCACGGGCGAACTGATCGGTTGTTTCGGCCTGACCGAACCTGATGCGGGCAGCGATCCGGGCGGCATGAAAACCGTCGCCAAGAAAACCGATGACGGCTATGTTCTGAACGGTTCCAAAATGTGGATTTCCAACAGCCCGATTGCCGATGTTTTCATAATCTGGGCTAAATCCGATGCCCATGGCGGCAAAATCCGTGGCTTTGTTCTTGAACGGGGAATGAACGGTCTGAGCACCCCGAAAATTGCTGGAAAACTAAGCCTGCGCGCGTCCATTACCGGCGAGATTGTGATGGAAAACGTTGAAGTCGGCGAAGATGCCTTGCTGCCCGATGTCGAAGGGCTGAAGGGTCCGTTTGGTTGTCTTAACCGGGCGCGTTATGGGATTAGTTGGGGCGTTTTGGGTGCGGCAGAATTTTGTTGGCACGCGGCGCGTCAGTATGGGTTGGATCGTAAACAGTTCAACAAACCACTTGCACAAACCCAGCTGTTCCAGAAAAAACTGGCCGATATGCAGACCGAGATCACCCTTGGACTGCAAGGATCATTGCGTGTTGGGCGGTTGATGGACGAAGGCCACGCCGCACCAGAAATGATTTCAYTGGTCAAGCGCAACAACTGTGGCAAAGCGCTGGATATTGCCCGCCAGTCACGCGATATGCACGGCGGCAACGGGATTTCGGAAGAATTTCAGGTGATGCGCCATATGGTGAATCTGGAGACGTCGAACACCTATGAAGGCACTCACGATATTCACGCGCTTATCTTAGGGCGCGCGCAAACCGGGTTGCAGGCGTTTTTTTAACTAACTGCCGCTAAGTAAATTCAGGCGGGGGTCATCCAGTTCCAGCGGAAAGCGTTTAGGAACCARACCCGCCTGAAACCAGTTTACAAACGTGTAGATCGAAAATACCGGCAGCCCGGTCAGTTTTCGGATGTCCGCCGCGTAGGGCGTCATGTTSGTGCATTCCAGAACGATTGCGCCCACGTYCGGGTRTTTGGTCACYAGTTCCCGCGCTGCATCCAGCAGGTCCARYCGRCARTCGCCGAAATCAAATCCSGGCARATCATCCARAATYCCRTGGGTRAAWATCCGCCCGTCATCGGTGCCYACAATCGGCGTATCCAGCGGCGCGCCTGCCGCACTCAGGTGGGCGTCGGTCAGATTAGCCTTGGAAATCGTGATTACGCCAACACGCTTGCCAGCAGGTAGGGTTGCACTCACCAGCGGTATTTGCATCAATGATGACGTCGCTACCGGAACGCCAACAGCATCTTTCACCCGATCTTGGATCAGCGCCAGAAACCCACAATTGGTCGTCAACCCATCGGCCCCCATCGCCACCAGTTCGCGCCCGACTTCAATAAAGTCGTCAACCAGTTTGCCGGGATCATTTCGCACCACCAGATCGGGCGTTGCCCCTTTCACTACCCGGTAATGGACTGGAAAATCCCATGTTTGCGCATTAGCAATATCGCCGTAAATTCGTGGAAACCGGGTTTCCAGCATCATGATCCCAACGGACGCGCCAAAAACGGTTTTACCGCCATATTCTACTTGCATGATACTCGCTTCCTTATCCTAATCGGCTGGCACGTAAAGCTGAGAATAGGCGATACGAACCGCCTCGGTTGCCTCTTCCCGGCGTCGTTCAATATGGTTTCGTGTGGCGCGGATTGCGCGTGAAACGTCCCTGTCCGATAATGCGCTCAGGATCGTGCGGTGGACCGATAAGTTGGCATCTTCACCAATAGTTACTGGTCGGTCACTGCGAAGGTTTTTCAGATTGATCAACCGGACATACCGGATACGGCCATTCAGGTTTTCCAGCATCCGAACCAGTTCATCATTGCCTGACAGCTTTGCAAGCCGGACGTGAAAATCTTCATCCATTGCCAGCAACTCAACCGGATCATCAATTTTATCATAGGCTGGCTCGGTCTCATCCAGATGCTCCACAACCGCCATGATGTCGGCATCACTTGCCCGTTCTATTGAGCGTCGCACCGCTTCGCATTCAATCGCGGCGCGGGCTTCATAGAGGTCAAGAATACGTTTCGGGCTAAGCGAGCGGCAGAAAAATCCGCGCCCGCTCTGGAACGTCAGGTAGCCCTCAGCGACCAACCGATTCAGTGCTTCGCGGATCGGGGTGCGGCTGGCGTCAAGCTGTGTGGCAAGCGTGCTTTCATTGATCCGCTCATCCGGCTTAAACTCAAAATCAGCCGCCATGTGCCGCAGCCGGTCGTGAATTCTGTCAACATTGCTTTGCGCTTTTGCCATTCGCGGAAACGTCGCTTTTTGTATGATTCCAAAGTTATTAGCCGTTTCTTTTATATTCCAGATTGACCTGAGCGCAATGCTGAATATGTTACTGTATACAATTTATGATTCCCGTAAGGGATAAAGGTGGGGCTTTGACTAACAGCTTAAACGGTGCAGAAGCGATGGTTCGGATGCTGGAAGCCCACGGTGTCCGGCACATATTCGGCCTGTGCGGTGACACCACCCTGCCGTTCTATGACGCGATGCACCTGCTGGATCACTCGATCACCCACGTTTTGACCCGCGATGAACGCAGCGCCACTTATATGGCTGACGGATATTCACGGGTCACGGGCCGGGTCGGGGTGTGCGAAGGGCCGTCGGGWGGTGGYGCGACCTATATCCTGCCGGGGCTGATCGAAGCCTCGGAAAGCTCTTAYGCRGTGCTSGGGATCACCACCGATATATCGGTKGGTTCWTAYGGAAAATACCCGCTGACAGAGGTTGATCAGGAAGCGTTGATGCGTCCGCTGACCAAGTGGAACACCGTATTGCGCAAGGCTGAACATATTCCACGGATGGTTAGAACTGCGTTCAGGGCGATGACTACGGGTARGTCCGGCTCGGCGCATCTGGGGCTGCCCTATGACATACAATACGACCCGGTTGACCCATCGGATATATGGGCAGACCCGCAACACGCCAGTTATCCGTCGTACCGGCAGGGGCCGGAACCGGGTGTGGCAAAGGCAGCGGTAGAAGCAATCCTGTCTGCCAAAAACCCGCTGATTGTCTGCGGYGGTGGCGTGGTGATCGCGGGCGCGATGGATGAACTGGATCGACTTGCAACCCGGCTGGACATTCCTGTGGCTACGTCCATTTCCGGGCAAGGTTCACTGGCTGATACGCACCCCAACAGCTTAGGTGTGGTGGGGTCTAACGGCGGCACCGACCAGACCTGGGAAATGATGGAAGCGGCTGATCTGGTGATCTTCATGGGTGCGCGTGCAGGGTCCACAACTACTTCCAGGTGGGAAGCCCCCAAGCCCGGTACGCGGGTGGTGCATTTTGACAATGATCCAATGGTGATCGGCGCTAACTACCAAACCGAAGTGGGCGTCGTCGGCGATCTTCGGCTTGCACTGGAGCAGGTGAACGTTGTGCTGGATGCAATGGAAAGCCCGGCCAAAACTTTTGGTGGCGCGGCCATCACCGCTGACATCAAGAAACGCAAATTCGAAATATTCGACAAGCTCGCCCAAAGTAATGAAACACCCATTCGCCCGGAACGGGTGATCAGTGCGTTGATGAAAGTCCTTCCACCTGACGCGACACTGGTCTCTGATCCTGGCACCAGTTGCCCCTATATTTCAGCCTATTATCAGCAGCAACTGGCCGGGCGCTATTTCATCACCAATCGCGCCCATGGCGCCCTTGGTTATTCGCTCTCGGCCTCGCTYGGTGCTTGGTACGGACGTCCCGCCAGCAAAACCGTTGCGCTTATGGGGGATGGTTCATTTGGCTTCACCGTGGGGGAATTGGAAACCGTTTGTCGCAGYCGCGCGCCGATTACGTTCATCGTATTTTCAAACTCCAACTTCGGCTGGATCAAAGCCAGCCAGTTCGCCGATAAAGATGCACGTTACTACAACGTCGATTTCAATCGCACCGACCATGCCGCCATCGCCGCTGCATACGGGGTAAAATCCTGGCGTGTCGAAAACCCCGAAGATTTAGAAGGCGTGCTGAAAGAAGCCGTAGAACATAACGGTCCGACTTTGGTTGATGTGGTTTGTCAGGCGCTGGAAGAATCCAATGCTCCGGTGCGACGGTGGATGGGATGAGCATTTCAGCAACCTCGAAATTCTGTAATTTTTGCTTTGGCAAATCCAGTTTATCGGGCAATGTGGTTGTTGGCGGTATCGAATTACGAACGCTTAATGTGGGGAAAAAATGACAGGGTCAAAGATCATCGTCATTGGTGCCGGGATCGTTGGGGTATCATCTGCCATCTGGCTGAAACGCGCCGGGCAGGATGTGACGCTGATTGATCGGGGTGAACCGGGAATGGGTACATCTTACGGCAATGCCGGTGTTCTGGCATCCTGTTCCATCGCCCCGGTGACAGCCCCCGGCATGGCGCTGAAGGGTCCGAAACTATTGCTGGACCCGAACTTTCCGCTGTTCCTTCGTTGGCCATATCTGCCTAAACTTGCGCCTTGGCTGTTTCGTTATCTTAGCCATGCCAATGACAATGATACCCGCCGCATAGCCCATGGTCTGACCACGATCGTCAGCGATTCCGTTGAACAACACCAAGCCCTGACCAAGGGCACCAGCGCCGCTAAATGGGTACAGGAAAGCACCTATAGTTTYGCCTACGCTGATCGGGTGGYATTTGATGCCGACGCCTATACATGGGGCATTCGCCGCGAGGCCGGTTTCGTGCCAGAGCTGATCGAAGGCGGCGCGGTTCAGGAAGTTGAGCCTGTCCTTAGTCCGAATGTAAAACTGCTCGCAGTGATGAAGAACCACGGCTACATACTGGACCCCGGCGCWTAYGTYGCCGARCTYRCMGARATTTTYAAAGGYATGGGYGGCKYRTTYATWCAGGSMGAKGTTCGYGGTTTTGAYYTRAGCGGMGAAAARRTSCGWGCKGTTGAAACWRACCAMGGGCGCTTTGAATGTGATCAGGTGGTTCTGTCCACCGGYGTGTGGTCAAAACCGCTGATGAAAAAGCTGGGCCTGAACGTACCAATTGAAAGTGARCGCGGYTAYCACATTGTTTTCAAGAACCCCAGCGAACAACCCAAAGCRCCAATTATGGTTGCCGCAGGAAAATTTGTTGCGACACCAATGGCGCAAGGGTTACGCTGCGCAGGAATAGTTGAATTCGGCGGGCTGGACGCGGACCCCTCAAAAGCGCCACTGTCGTTTTTGCGCAAGAAAGTCCGAGAGGTATTCCCGAACATGAAAGCCGATAGCGAAGAAGAATGGATGGGCCACCGCCCTGCACCAAGCGACAGCCTGCCGTTGATCGGAGAGGTTGGAAATACCGGTGTTTTCGCGGCCTTTGGCCATCACCACATTGGCCTGACCGGTGGGCCTAAGACCGGGCGAATGGTGGCCGACCTGGTCACTGGCAATCGCCCCAATAACGACATGAGCCCCTATGAACCGATGCGGTTCGCCAAGGGGGCTTGAAGCAACGACCAAATTAAAAACCAAAGGGAGACTAACAATGAAACCAATTCTTAAAATYACCACCGCWCTTAGCGCGGCGGCATTCACGCTTGGCGCGACCAGCGTGATGGCGGAAGTCTGGGACATGCCGATGGCGTATTCTGCCTCGAACTTCCACTCAGCCACAGGTGCAGAGTTTGCACGTTGCGTGACCACCGGCACGGGCGGTGACATTTCCATCACGACACATCCGGGTGGTTCACTGTTCAAAGGCGGCGATATCAAACGCGCCATCCAAACCGGACAGGTRCCAATTGGTGAGCGTTTGTTGTCTGGCCACCAGAACGAAAATGCGCTGTTTGGGTTTGACTCAATCCCATTCCTGGCAACATCTTTTGAAGATTCAGCCAAGCTCTGGAAGGCTGCCAAACCGACAATCGAAAAAGTGCTGGCTGATCAAAACCTGACTTTGCTTTATGCAGTGCCTTGGCCACCACAGGGGCTATATTTCAAAGATGAAGTCACCTCGGTTGCCGAYATGGCCGGTATCAAGTTCCGCTCATACAACTCTGCCACCGCCCGTCTGGCTGAACTGACCGGCATGTTRCCGGTGTCGATCGAGGCCGCAGAAATCAGTCAGGCATTCGCTACAGGTGTGGCCGATTCCATGGTGTCGTCCGGCTCTACTGGCTATGACCGCAAGGTCTGGGAAAGCCTGAACTACTTCTATGAAGTGGATGCCTGGCTGCCACGTAATTACGTGATGGTGAACTCTGATGTCTGGGGCGATACTTCTGAGGCCAATCAGAATGTCATCCGTGGTTGCGCAGATCTGGCGGAATACACCGGCGACTGGCGCAGCAAGGAATACACTGGATTCACATTGCAAGGTCTTCGTGATGGCGGCATGACCGTTGGACCGGCCAGCGACCAGATGGTAAGCGAACTTAAAGCAATCGGCGAAACTATGACCGCTGAATGGCTTGAAGCMGCCGGCGCCKAAGGTGCTGCAATCGTCGACGCATTCAAGGCAATGCAGTAAAAATAACTTCGGGCGCCACGCATTTGTGG
>NVTR01000084.1 GCA_002732955.1 Marinosulfonomonas sp. | reverse complement strand
ACATTGGCCTTTGGGCAGATGTTTTTCTTTTTCACAATCAGTTGGCCCGCCTATGGCGGCGAAGACGGGCTGTCGATTTACATACGCAATGGCTTTCCGGGTCTGAATACACTGGACCCGATCCAGTTCTTTGCAATTTGCTACACGTTGCTTGGCATTGTCCTGTTCTTCAGCGCCCGGCTGGCACGCTCACCGTTTGGACTGGCACTTAGTGCCGCCCGGCAAAATGCGCACAGGGTTAAAACCACTGGCATTGACCCCTACCGCATCCGGCTGGTGGCGTTCACCATATCCGGCGCAATTACTGGCTTGGCGGGAGCGTTGTTCGCTGACCTGAACCGCTTTGTCAGCCCAACGATGTTCAGCTGGCAAACCAGCGGTGAGATCATGGTGTTCGTGATCCTTGGCGGGGTAGCACGGCTATTYGGACCGGTKGCAGGGGCCGCCTTGTTTATCATGCTTGAGCATGTGTTGGGCGGCATATCCGAGTTCTGGCACATCTATCTGGGAGCGTTGCTGTTGYTGGTCGTCCTRTTCGCCCGTGGCGGGCTGATTGGCACATTGGCTGGGCGAGAGGTGGCCCATGACTGAGCCGATCCTTAACATACAGAACCTGCACAAATCGTTCGGGGCGCTGAAAGCCAACGACAACATTACGCTGGATCTGCGCAGCGGCGAAATTCATGCACTTATCGGGCCGAACGGGGCCGGTAAATCCACCCTGATTGCGCAGATTGCGGGCGGGCTGGCGCCGGACAGTGGGCAGGTTCGTTTTAATGGCCAGGATGTTACCAGGTTAGACACCGTGGCCCGCGCCCGGTTGGGTCTGGGGCGCACATTTCAGATTTCCGCACTGGCGATGGAATTTACCGTATTGCAAAATGTCACTCTGGGCGCGCTGGGCGCACGGGGTGGGGTATTTCGGTTTTTCCGACCCGTACTGAAGGATGCTGCGCTGCACGACAGCGCAATTGAAGCATTGAAGCGCGTCGGGCTGCAAGACCTCGCCGCTATGCGCACGGCAGAACTGTCACACGGTCAGCGCCGACAGTTAGAGGTTGCGGTGGCGCTGACCCTTAAACCCAAAGCATTCCTGATGGACGAACCGATGGCGGGGCTTGGGGCGGGTGGCTCAAAGCGGCTGACGGGATTTCTGGATGGGCTGCGGGCAGAGGCACCGATCYTGCTGGTGGAACACGAYATGGACGCTGTGTTTGCATTRGCKGACCGAATTTCGGTGCTGGTCTACGGCAAGATCATCGCCACCGGCACGGTCAATGAAATACGAAATAACGCAGATGTCCGCCGCGCCTATTTGGGTGAGGAAKACGCGGCATGAGCCTGTTATCGCTAAAAAATATCACCGCTTACTACGGTCCTTCTCAGGCCTTGTTTGGTGTTGACCTGAGCATTTCTGAGGGTGAAGTMATCGCCCTGATGGGTCGCAATGGCATGGGTAAAAGCACAACAATAAAGGTAATCTGCCGACTTCTAGAACACCGCCACGGGCAAATCAGTTTTGATGGGCAGGACATTGGCGCGCTTCCCGCATTTCGCGCCGCCCGGCTGGGTCTTGGACTGGTGCCAGAGGGACGACGCTGTTTTCCGAACCTTACAGTGGTTGAAAACCTGATCGCCGCAGCTCGCCCCGGTGAATGGGACAGRGACAAGGTGGGCCAGCTATTCCCACGCCTGGCMGAGMGGCACGACCAATCTGCYGCTACCCTTTCAGGGGGTGAACARCAAATGCTGGCCATCGGGCGYGCCCTGATGACCAATCCGCGTTTGTTGTTGCTGGATGAGGCGACTGAAGGGCTGGCCCCGGTGGTGCGACAGGAAATCTGGGCAGCTATAGGGAATTTAAAACRAAACAGCGGATTGGCGATACTTGTGGTGGATAAATCTTTACGGGAACTGGCCAACATTGCGGACCGCGCTGTGATCCTTGAAAAGGGGCGTTCGGTCTGGGACGGAACGCTGCGCGACCTGACGGATGATATTTCTAACAGATATTTAGGAGTATAATGATGTCCTATACCATGACCCAAAAAATCCTGTTCAAGCACTGTGACCCTGCGGGTATCGTGTTTTATCCACGCTATTTTGAGATGATAAACGACTGTACCGAAGCATTTTTTGACACCAGCCTTGGGCACCCGTTTGAAACATTGCATCAAAACGGCGGTGTCCCCACAGCCCGGATCAATACTGTATTCAAAGCCCCAAGCCGCCACGGTGATATACTGCAAATCGAACTGCGCTGTATCCGGCTTGGCCGCAGTAGTCTTGATCTTAGGTTTGAGGGACGCTGTGGACAGGAAATCCGTTTCGAAGCTGAATCGACCCTTGTATATGTAGGCCGTGAAGGCAGGCCACAAAGCTGGCCAAGCCCACTGCGAAACGCACTGGAARCCGATATCAAAGGAAATAYCTGATGCCCCACAAAACAATACAACCGGCAGGATGGGCCGCCGCCAGGGGCTATGCCAACGGGATRCTGGCAAAGGACGGGCAGTTGTTCATTGGTGGGCAAATTGGCTGGAACGCGGAACAGGTTTTTGAAAGCAAAGACTTTATCGGCCAGATGGAACAGGCACTGAAGAACATCGTGGCTGTGCTTGGTGAGGCCGGTGGCGAAATCGCAGATATCACCCGGCTTACCTGGTATATCACTGATAAGAAAGAATATCTGGCCCGCCAAAAGGAAGTGGGCGAAGTGYACCGCAAAGTATTGGGCCGCCATTTCCCGGCGATGACAATGGTTGTTGTCAAAGACTTGATTGAAGATCAGGCTTTGGTAGAAATCGAAGCCACGGCGGTGTTTGCCCGGTTCTGAACAATTGCTCACCTATTTTGCTGCACAGAAATTTTTCGGTGTACGCCGCGTCCAAATCCTCTAAATTCCCCGACATCACCAGCAACAATGCTGGAAACGGGAGGAAATAAAATGAAACAGATATTGGGACGTGCTRTCATTGCCACCATGGCAATTTCAATTGCCGGTGAAGCGGCGGCGACAGAATGGAATGTATCACTTTGGGGGAAGCGCCGGGCGTTTACCGAGCATGTTGAAAGACTTGCWGAGCTGGTATCCGAGAAAACCGGCGGTGAATTCACCCTGAACATCAGCTATGGTGGCCTGTCGAAAAAYCGTGAGAACCTTGACGGTATATCAATCGGCGCGTTTGAAATGGCGCAGTTTTGTGCGGGCTATCACCGGGATAAGAACCCCTCTATCACCGTGTTAGAGCTGCCATTCCTGGGGGTGACTTCGCTTCAGCAGGAACGTGAAATCAGCCAGGAACTCTACAAACATCCGGCTGTGGTGAAAGATCTGGCGCGCTGGAACGCGACCCTGCTGATGCCTTCACCACTRCCTCAGTATAATATTGYTGGTGTCGGTGATRCGCCTGAAACGCTGGCCGATTTCAAAGGTCTGGCYGTGCGTGCAACCGGTGGTATCGGTGCCGCGATGAAAACCATTGGCGCGGTGCCAACCTCGATGTCCGCAACCGAAGTCCGTCAGGCTATGGACAGCGGTGTGATCAAGGCSGTTAGCTTTGCGCCACATGCCCACATGGCRTTTGGCACRRTTGAAAACGCAACCTGGTGGACCACAAACMTGAACCCCGGCACGGTAAATTGCCCGGTTGTGGTTAATTCCGATGCTCTGGCCGCATTGTCCGACAGTGAGCGTGAAGCACTGCTRGGTTCGGTTGATGAATCGCTGGATTATTACATCGAATCCTATGAGACCAAGACAATGTCGAGATGGGGCCCGTTGCTTGAGGAAAAAGGCATCACTCAGGTTACTTTTGCCGACAGCGAAATTGCGGCATTCAAAGAAGCGGCGGCTGCCCCGGCAGCGGCGGCATGGATAGAGCWKAATACACAGGCAGGTCTGCCTGCGCAGGAGCTTTATGATCTGGTGACAGGTCTTATCGCTAACTAAGCGATCCAAAATTGGGCTGCCCTTTACGGGYGGCCCATAWTTCCAAATTATCAGGAGACCGCAATGGCTGGCCACGCCGCTGTGTTGTCAGATGGCTCAACCCTGAGCCAGCTTGACCGAATTTTGTATCGTCTKGAAACCGCGCTGGCGCTGCNTAGCGGGTTGGCRGTTTTTTCGTTGATGATACTTGCTGTAGTGTCRGTTGGCGGGCGAAATTTCTTCAATTCGCCCCTGCCCGGTTATGTCGACTGGATCGAACAGGCGATGCCGTTGATTGCGTTTATGGGCGTGGCCTATACGCAGCGKGATGGCGGCCATATTCGCATGGACATGCTGGTTGGTACGCTTAGGGGGCGCGCGCTTTGGCTGGCGGAATTTATCACGACATCGGCAGTTTTGCTGCTGATCACTCTGCTGATCTGGGGCAGTTGGGCGCATTTCCAGCGCAGCTTTGACTTTGCCGCSCCGCTTTGGAGCCGCGATAGCTCAATGGATATCAGCCTGCCGATCTGGCCTGCTAAGTTGCTGATACCGGTAGCGTTTTCGGTTTTAGGATTGCGGTTRGYGCTRCAACTTTGGGGCTATGGTCGCGCATTCGCGCTGAACCTGACTACCCCTGTCGCCATTCCGCTGGTTGAATCTGCTGCCCAGCAAGCCGCCCATGAGGCYGAAATATTGTCGAACGGAGACCGCTGATGGAACCTATTGATATTGGCCTGATTGTTTCAGCGGGAATGCTGGTTCTGGTTGTCYTGGGKATGCGGGTGGCATTCGCTGCCGGKCTTGCGGGCATGATCGGACTAATCTGGATATTCTGGGCCAAGAAGGATTTTGGTGGCGATGATTTCATCTGGGCGCTGACCGTCGCGGTGAAAACCGCCGGACAAGTCCCCCATTCAAAGATTTCTTCACAGGCGTTGTCACTGATCCCGACATTYATWYTGATTGGYTTTCTKGCYTAYCAYGCKGGYCTGACCAAGGCGCTGTTTGAGGCGGCCAAAAGATGGGTTGGCTGGCTGCCCGGCGGCATGGCKGYSTYKMCBGTNYKWGCTRCYGCRSSSYYTNCGGCKKKRYSNCGGTGSWKMWGNTGGCCAYSKSCGCKGKSKYCKSGCGGATTGCGATCCCTGAAATGTTGCGGGTCGGTTATGACAAACGCTTTGCGGCTGGGGTTGTCGCCGCAGCTGGAACATTGGCATCGTTAATTCCACCATCTGCCATATTGGTGATCTATGCTATTATCGTCGAGCAACTCTATCAATTTCAACAACAGGCAGAGAAATATGATATTCAGGTGCACTGGTCTGTGATGAGTGATAGCTTTCAGGAT
>NVTR01000023.1 GCA_002732955.1 Marinosulfonomonas sp. | reverse complement strand
CTCGCGGCTGATCCAGCGGGCCAAGGACGCCAAATGCTCGGCTTTGGTGATCACGCTGGATTTGCAGATCCTCGGGCAGCGCCACAAAGACCTCAAGAACGGCCTCAGCGCCCCGCCCAAGCTGACCCCGAAAACCATCGCCAACCTGATGACCAAATGGACATGGGGGTTGGGCATGTTGCGGGCCAAACGGCGCGAATTCGGCAATATCGTCGGCCATGTGGACGGCATTTCCGACGCCTCGTCGCTAATGTCATGGACCAGTGAACAGTTCGACCTGACGCTGGACTGGGGCAAGGTCTCCAAGCTGATGGAACAATGGGGCGGCAAGGTGATCCTCAAGGGGATTCTCGACGCCGAAGACGCAAAAATGGCCGCCAAACTGGGGGTGGATGCCATCATAGTCTCGAACCACGGCGGGCGGCAGCTTGACGGTGCGCTGTCTTCTATCCGCGCGCTTTCAAGCATTGTCGATGCTGTCGGGGACCAGATTGAGATACATTTAGACAGCGGTATCAGGACGGGTCAGGATGTTCTGAAAGCCTGCGCATTAGGCGCCACGGGGACGATGATCGGCCGGGCTTATGTTTATGGGCTGGGGGCTATGGGTGAAGCCGGTGTGACCCGCGCGCTGGAAGTGATCCATAAAGAACTGGATATGTCGATGGCGCTGTGTGGGCATAAGGATATCAACACCGTTGACCGTGATATCCTGTTGATCCCGAAAGGCTTTGAAGGCGACTGGGCTTAGGGCATTGGCAAACGTTTGACCATAATGATCAGTGGGATTACCAGCGCCAGCAACAGTGCCACACTTGCGAAGGCGATGCGCAATCCAAATCCTTCGGAAATGAAGCCCATCAGAACCGGGGCCACAAAAAATCCGGCGAACCCGATTACGGCTACCTTTGAAATCGCCTCAGTACGCACGTCCCGGCGAACCAGTCGTCCGACCAGGGCCAGTGCCATCGGGCCGATCACCGAAATACCTAATCCCATGATACCAAAGCCAAGATAGGCGATCAGCGGGGTCGGCGCTGTGGCAGCGATCAACACCCCGATAATTGACAATAGCGTGGCCCAGCGGATCACCAAATATTCGCTGGTTCTTTCGATGATTACCTGTCCGCTGAAACGCCCGATTGCCATCGTCAGCCCAAGGGCTGCCGGACCCATCGCGCCCTGCGCCGCACCACCCAGCAATGTGCGTTCGATATGCAGCGCCGACCAGCTTTCCACAGTCGCCTCGGACATGAACGCAATCAGGGTTACGCCACCACAAAGCAGCACCGGCCAAAATAACGAGCTCTTGCCGACGCTTAGCTCAACTTCCTCAACTGGCAATTCCTGCTTTGTTGTCAGTGCCAACGCAACAGCCACCAATGCTGCCACCGAAAACACGGCCGCCGGGGTCCAACCGGCCTCACGCGCGAACCCGGTCAGTAGCGCCGCAACCGCATAAGACGCCGAAAACATCCCGTGATTGGCGTTCATAAGTGAGCGCCTGCTGGCGACCTCCAGGGTGCTGACCCGCGCGTTCATCACCACATCCGTCAACCCGGATGTCACCCCCAGCAGCACCAGAAACAGACCAAACATCAGCGGACCAGTAGCAATCGACGGTAATACAAACGTCGCGGCAAACACCAGAGACGCCACCATCAGGGCGGGCGCCCCCAGCAAGCGTTCGATCCGTGGCGCTAGCCAGATGGAACTGGTCAACCCGATCCCGGTCCCCAGCAGCAGCACCCCGAACAACCCGTCGCTGGCACCAATCTGCGCCTTTAACACCGGGACAAGCGCAGCAAAACACCCCCAGAACAGCCCGACTATGGCAAACGCCGCTGCCGGGCGACGCGATATTTTCAGGGCGCTTAAAATGCTCATCAATTGGCCTTGCCACACCCCAATTCATGCTACAAGGAAAATAGCAACCATAACCCTTCCCAAAGCCAAACGCATGCTCTATACGCGCGTTTTCACGCGGGCTTACACCCTTGGAGGATCCCGCATAACACCAGGAGAATAACCATGGCTGGAAAGATCCCAGATCTTAACGCCGACGTACGCACGGGGACAGGCAAGGGGGCCGCCCGCCAAGCTCGCAGAGCAGGAAACGTACCAGGCATCGTATATGGCGGCGGCATTGATCCGCTTCCGATTCAAATCCCCTTTAACGCATTGCTCAAGCGCCTCAAGGCAGGCCGCTTTTTGTCAACGCTGTTCAACCTCAAGGTTGCAGGCCAGGACGACGTGCGCGTGATCTGCCGGAATGTGCAGCGCGATGTTGTGCGCGACCTGCCAACACATCTTGACCTGATGCGCCTGCACCGCGACACCCGGATCGCTATGTATATCCCGGTGACGTTTATCAACGAAGAAGAATGCCCTGGCCTGAAACAAGGTGGCGTTCTGACCGTGGTGCGTAATGAGGTTGAACTGTCGGTCATCGCCGGCGACATCCCGGATGAGATCGTAATCGATCTGATCAAAATGGAAATTGGCGATGTCGCCCATATTTCCGAAGTTGACCTGCCAAGCGGTGCAAGACCAACCATTGACCGTGACTTTGTGATCGCCAACGTGTCTGCTCCGACTGTTCTTCTCGCTGAAGACGACGAAGTTGTTGAAGGCGAAGAGGGCGAAGAAGCGGCTGAAGGTGAAGAAGGCGAAGCCGCGGACGATGCTTCCGAGGAATAGTCTGTATTCACACAAGACAAAATTTCAAACGCGGGGCCTTTTGGCCTCGCGTTTTTTTGTGAGGGCCGCCGACGGCAGCAATGACAGGTTTGCGGACAAACCTGCCTTTGCTCATTTTCGGAGAAGGGCAACCTTCGGCCCCTTTGCCGTCATTCGGGCTCGTTCATAAGGCTGCGATACGGACCAACTTATATGCTGCTCATCTAGTAGAACCGGCACGGCTATCCTAATATTTCGACGTGAAACACGGCGTCGACAACGTCTTCGACCGGAAGCGTTGTGCCGTTGCCTGTCACAGCGATAACCAGCCCCCGCTCGGGATAGATCCGCACGATGGCTGCGAACCCGGGGCCGCCGCCACGATGTTGATACCAGCGGTTCGGGGCGCTTTCCCATTCGGGCCATCCCAATGGTATTTGCCCGTTGGCTGGCATCAGTAGGTTCAATGCGGCATCATTCAAAATATCGCCTGACACCATTGCAACATACCCAAGTCTTGCGGCATCACGGGCGGTTCCGATCAATCCGGTTGGCGGCGTGGCATTGATATAGAAGCGGTCAAACCAGAGCAGGTTACCGATGCGACCTTTTACCATGCGCTTAATGTCGAGGTAGAAGGGTAAAATCGGGGTAAAACAATGTGCGATCGGATGTGATCCTAATGCCTCGTTCGCGTCCATATCCGGGCGAAAAACGAACGCACTGTCCGACATGCCCGCCGGATCGAGAACGCGTTCGGTTACAACTTTTTCAAACACCTTATTTGTGACGGTCTCGATAACGGCTCCCAGAACCATGTAGCCCAGGTTACTATAGGCCCGATCCGTACCGGGCTGGAATTTTAGTTTGTTAGTATCAGCCATGATTTTCTGAAGGAACATGGACTGATTGGGTAAATCCGCGTCGTATCGGACCCAGCCAAACATAGCTGGAATCGGATCGGGCAAGCCGGATGTATGCGTTAACAGATGGCGAATGGTAATCGGGCCTGCATCTACATCAAGGCCGGTAACTTTAAAATCCGGAAGGAATGTGCTTACGGGCTGGTCGATATCCAGAAGGTTGTCTTCGGCCAGGTCAAGAATGGTCAAGGCCGTCGCAATCTTGGTGAGTGACCACCAATGATAGACCGTATCGGTAGTTGCAGCGTGACCGGAAAACGGGTTGGCAATACCCGCCGTATATTCCCAAATCAATTTTCCGTTCTGAATGACGGCGACTGATACAGCTGGCGAAACACCGGATTCAGCGAGCGCATCGATGTAGGAAATCAGTTCGGTTTGGTTCCGTGGGTTCCCTGGATCGGGCGCCTTTGGAACCTTCGCCCAAACCGCCACGGCAAGGGCCAGGATTAATAGCGTGGTTATATACATTGTGCGATTGGTCAGAATGTCTGGCAGGTGTGTCATTTCGTTCTCCAACGGGTTATATTGCCCGCCTAGCACCGCGTCCAAGCACGCCGCATTATCATTTGTTAATTGCCAGAATGGTTTTTCATGAAATCTCAGCATCAAATAGAAACCGCGATCCGAATGGTTTCAAATCTTGGTACTGCGGCGCTCTCGGAGCTTTCAGAAGCGTTCACACTTTACTCCTTTGCAAGTGGCACATCTCTCAGTTGTCAGGGCGAGGTCGACGAAATGGAGTATTTGCTGCTTACAGGGCGTGCGCGCAGCCTTGTGCGAGATGCTGACGGGCGAGAAGTTACTTTAGGTCTCTTTGACGGACCGATGATCCTGCCCCCAAATTTGGCACGCACTTCAAAAGGGTTGTCCTTGGTGGACATCGAAACGCTTGRCGATGTGGTAGTGGCAAAACTGCCGGCGCGGAAACTTATGGAAAAGATGGTTCAATCAACAGAGATTCGAGATTGGGGAAACCAGATCATGCAAAATGAACTCACAGCCAAAGTAGAACGTGAATGGTGCCTGGCTGCCCTGCCTGCGCGTGAGCGGCTGGATTGGTTTCGCGTGAATTACAATGGATTTGAAACACGGTTCTCACACGCGTTCATCGCGTCATTCTTGGGTATGACACCGGTCACACTAAGCCGCTTGCGCAATAGCTAGCGAAGGTCCGCTTCCCGACCATACTGACAATATTCTGCGGCTGCAGCATTGGTCACTAAAGACTCCAGGCTGGCCTTCAATTCCTTGCCCGCCAACAACAACTCCACCCAAACATCACACCTTCCCCCTCCCCCCTGCTATCCGCTAAGATAGGCAAACAACAACGCCAACCAACCGGGGCAGTACAAATGCAGCTTTTCGTCGGCCTTGGAAATCCCGGTGCCAAATACGCCCGCAACCGGCACAATGTCGGCTATATGGCGCTGGATGAAATCGCGGCGGACCACGGCTTTGCCCCATGGCGGTCCAAGTTTCAGGGCCAGATTTCCGAGGGACGGCTGGGCAGCGAAAAGATCGTCCTGTTAAAACCCGAAACCTTCATGAACAATTCCGGCCAGTCCGTCGGCGAAGCGATGCGGTTCTATAAGCTAGACAGCACCGACATCACCGTGTTTCAGGATGAAATTGATCTGGCCCCCGGTAAATGCCGGGTGAAAGACGGTGGTGGRCACGCGGGCCATAATGGGCTGCGTAGCTTGCATCAACATATCGGCCCCCACTATTCCCGCGTGCGCATCGGCGTCGGCCACCCCGGCCACAAGGATCGTGTGGCGGCTTATGTTCTGCACGATTTCGCCAAGGCGGATCAGGATTGGCTGGATGATCTGCTGCGCGGCATCAGCGATGGCGCGATTGATCTGGCAGCGGGTGACAGCGGCAAGTTCCTGAACGCRATAGGTTTGCGCATGAAACCGGCGCGGTCCTCAAAGCCCGTAAAGCCCRMMAARCCCKYSMMMSMMWYRMCMSMARMAMCAMYMGAWMCMMKCRAYRCCMNGCAAMRSCWKRYRRAMSSKKKYSGMYMGSTWYSRYTAGSWWMGWTYATGGAACCCAAGAAAAATGCCTCTGTTAATGTTTACGGCCTGCCGCTGGCCCCCTGCTCACTTGAGCCGTTGACCGGATATTTCCGTAACGGGGCCTGCGACACCTGCGATCAGGATACCGGCAGCCACACCGTCTGCGTGGTGATGACGGCCGAATTCCTGGCCTATTCGAAATATTTCGGCAATGACCTGTCCACCCCGCGCCCGGAATTTGGCTTTGCCGGTCTGAAACCCGGCGACAACTGGTGCCTGTGTGCCAGCCGTTTCATGCAAGCGTATGAAGAGGGCTGCCCACCCAAGGTCAACCTGAGTGCTACCCATATCCGCGCGCTGGAAATCGCTTCGATAGAAGCGTTGGAAGCGAATGCCGTCACCACCTGAGTTGGAMTAGTATATGTGGATTTTTGTCGGTAAGGCGCTGAGTTTAATAGCTGTTGTCGCAATCGCTGTTGCCATCCGAAACCGCAAGAAAATTCAACGCCTGCTGCGGGTAAATTCGCTGTTCTCGGAAAGTCTGATCGTTGGAAACTTTTCTGACATGCAGGGCAWATTTTTCAACGAAATGTTGTCAGTTACCGGTGGCTGCGTCACCCCGCTGCCACCTGCCCCGCAACCGCTGCCCGACAGCTTTGTCTTTGATGGTGAGGTCATAAACATCGCTGATTGGCGTACCGAGCGGCATCACACCGCGTTGGTGGTTCTGAAAGACGGCAAAATCGCGTTTGAAGATTACTTTCTGGGCACCAAAGACACTGACCTGCGCATTTCATGGTCGATGGCGAAAAGCGTTTTGTCGATAGGTTTTGGAATTGCGGTCAGCGATGGATTGATCGCGGACTTGGACGCGCCGGTCACTGATTACGTGCCCAGCCTGACCGGAACAGCCTATGATAATGTCACAATCCGCAATGTGTTGAACATGGCCAGCGGCGTTGAATTCAATGAGGATTACCTGGAATTCAAATCCGACATTAACCGCATGGGCCGGGTTCTGGCACTTGGCAAATCCATGGATGGCTTTGCCCAAGGGATGAAGAAAACAGCGCGCCCGGCAGGGTCAGCCCGGCAGTACACCTCAATTGACACCCATGTTTTGGGCATGGTTCTGCGCGCCGCAACCGGTAAAACGGTGCAGGAATACATTGTCGGAAAAGTCCTGCGGCCCATGGGTCTGGAAGCAGACCCGATCTACCTGACCGACGGCTACGGCGTAGCATTTGTGCTGGGCGGGTTGAACATGCGCACCCGCGACTACGCCCGCGTCGGCTTGATGATGGCGCAGGACGGCATGTTGAATGGGCGCCAGATAGTACCGGCTGACTGGGTTCGCGCCGCGACATCGCAATCTGCCCCAGATATAATCAAGGATGATAACCATAATTTGGGTTACGGCTATCAATGGTGGTTGCCGCCTGAACAGCAGGAAGGCGAATTTTTCGCGCTTGGCATTTACGGCCAGTATATCTACGTGAATCGCCCCAAAGGCGTGGTGATCGCACTAAACAGCGCTGATCGTTTGTTCACCGGCACCGAGCGCGACATCACCCACATGAACCTGACCATGTTCCGCACAATTGCCGACCGGATGAATTAGCTGCCGGTATTGATCTCGACACCCAGATGCTTGGCAACGGTAAAAATATCCTTGTCCCCCCGACCACACATATTCATGCAGATGATATGATCCTTCGGCAGATCAGGTGCGATTTTCATCACATGGGCCAGCGCGTGACTTGGCTCAAGTGCGGGAATAATTCCCTCCAGTGCGCAGCACAGCTCAAACGCGCCCAGCGCCTCTTTGTCGGTAATCGCCACATATTCGGCGCGGCCAATATCGTGCAGCCATGAATGTTCCGGGCCAATGCCGGGGTAATCCAACCCCGCGGATATTGAAAACCCTTCCAGTATCTGCCCGTCATCATCCTGCAACAGATAGGTCCGGTTGCCATGCAACACGCCGGGTCGCCCGCCGGTCAGGCTGGCGCAATGCTCAAATTTGTCATTCACACCTTTGCCGCCCGCTTCCACGCCGATAATCCGCACAGACTCATCATCCAGAAACGGAAAAAACAGTCCCATGGCGTTTGAGCCGCCACCAATCGCCGCGATGAGCGTATCGGGCAAACGCCCCTCGGCGCGCTGCATCTGTTCCTTGGCTTCTTTGCCGATAATGCTTTGAAAATCCCGAACCATCGCCGGGTACGGGTGCGGCCCTGCCACTGTGCCAATGCAATAGAACGTGTCCGCCACATTGGTCACCCAGTCGCGCATCGCGTCATTCATCGCGTCCTTTAGCGTACCGCGACCGGATGTCACTGAAATCACCTCGGCCCCCAGCAACCGCATCCGGAACACGTTTGGAGACTGGCGCTCAACATCATGGGCGCCCATGTAAACGATGCACTTCAGTCCAAATTTGGCACAAACAGTCGCTGTCGCTACCCCGTGCTGCCCGGCCCCGGTTTCCGCAATGATCCGGGTGCGCCCCATGSGMCGYGCCAGCAATATCTGCCCCAGCACGTTGTTGATCTTGTGCGCACCGGTGTGGTTCAGCTCRTCKCGYTTMAGRTAAATCTTGGCCCCGCCCAGATGCTGCGTCAGGCGTTCGGCATAATAAAGCGGCGAAGGCCGCCCCACGTAATGTTCCCACAGGTCATCCATCTCAGCCCAGAATTCAGGATCAACCTTGGCCTTTTCGTATTCGGCCTCAAGTTCCAGAATAAGYGGCATCAGGGTTTCCGACACAAACCGCCCGCCAAAGCCGCCAAAGCGGCCATTTTCGTCTGGGCCATTCTTGAAACTGTTACGTTGCTCGTTCATCGTATTTCTCCCTGCGCAGACCGGATAAAATCCGCAATCATGCTTTCATCCTTCACCCCCGGCGCGCTTTCGACRCCGGAAGATACATCCACCTGACGCGCGCCGGTCAGGCGTATTGCCTCGGCCACGTTTYCGGCKTTCARMCCRCCWGCCARCATCCAGGGTACCGGCCAGCGCCGCCCCGAGATCAAGCGCCAGTCAAACGCCAGGCCGTTACCRCCGGGCAACTCAGCACCCTTTGGCGGCTTGGCATCCACCAATATCTGATCYGCGACCCGGCCAAATTCTAATAGTGCTGGCAGGTCTTCTTCGGTAGCAACYCCYACAGCCTTCATCACCGGCAATCCATAACGCGCCTGCACCTCGGCCACCCGTTCCGGGCTTTCGGACCCATGCAGCTGCAACATRTCCACCGCCATGCCTTCAACAATTTCATCCAGAAAATCGTCGTCCACATTCACCGTCAACGCAACCTTAGCCACCCCCGGCGGTACAGCTTGCGCCAAMGATGCAGCCTGYGCSACCGATATGCTCCTTGGTGATGTGGCGAAAAAGTTGAACCCCAGATACCCGGCGCCCGCCGCAACAGCCGCCGTGATATGGGCAGGCTCTTTCAGGCCGCAGATTTTAACCCGGATATTATTCATAAAAGCGGCTTAGCGTGTCTTGCCCTAGCTCTCAAGCAGGGCAAGCACCTCATCCTTGCTGTCGCCGGATTTTTCTTGCAGCCGACCCAGTTCGGTTTTCATACGGGCGTTGTCGCGACGGTTAACGCTGGCTTCGGCGCGTTGCTTATGTTCCCGAAACCATTCCCAAATGAAACCGATCAGCACACCAGCAATTATTCCGCCAAAGATCACAATGAACATCGGCAATGTAACCGAGTTCTGAACCCCAACTAACTCTGCCATATCATCWGTCAGCAGGCGCAAWGTMACCGGCGCGCGGTTTGCCATCGCGACAGTCACCAGAACTATCGCGAGAACAGCCAAAAAGGCATAACGAAGATAACGCATTACACTCGGGTCCTATTTCCCGTTCAGCCGATCCCGAAGCAACTTACCGGTCTTAAAGAACGGCACATGCTTTTCGTCGACATTAACACTATCACCAGTGCGTGGATTGCGCCCAACCCGGGCGTCGCGTTTCTTAACTGAGAAAGCGCCAAAGCCGCGCAGTTCCACCCGATCCCCTCGGGCCATCGCCTCAATTATCTCTTCAAAAATTGTGTTTACAATGCGCTCAACATCGCGCTGATACAAATGAGGATTCTCGTCTGCAATTTTCTGGACCAGTTCCGATCGGATCATCTGTTCCATCCCCCCGTTTATTTTTAAATTCGCTAAGTGGCAGCAGCGCCAATGCGACGTTGACTATAGGGGGAAATCACGTTTGCACAAATAATAACCGCCTAAAAGATAGAGAAAACATACTGCTAATGCGCTGTTTTCTTGTAATTTTGCAACCATTCAGCCCCTCGCCGCCCAAAAGCCTGCCGCACGTGCCATATTTCGCACCTGCAGCAAAACTATTGATTCGCGGCAAAAAAAGAGGCCCCTCCAGTTGGAGAGGCCTCTCAATTCTTACCAATCAACWGKTCTGGAACTTATTCGTCGCCCTTCAGCGCCGCGCCCAGAATATCGCCCAGTGAAGCGCCGGAATCGGATGAGCCGTACTGCTCAACCGCTTCCTTCTCTTCGGCGATCTCGCGGGCTTTGATCGACAGGCCCAGACGGCGGGTCTTGGCGTCGACATTGGTCACGCGAACGTCGACCTTGTCACCAACCCCAAAACGATCGGGACGCTGTTCTGCGCGATCACGSGACAGATCAGAGCGACGCACAAARGATTTTGCACCCTCATATTCCACTTCGATGCCGCCGGTTTCAATCGCKGTCACCGTCACGGTGATGATCGAGCCGCGCTTAACACCGTCAACGGCGTCTGCGAAACTATCATCGCCAAGGGCTTTGACCGACAGGGAAATACGTTCCTTTTCCATGTCTACCTCGGTGACAGCGGCCTTGACCATGTCACCTTTRCGGTAGTTCTGGATCGCATCTTCACCGCGTTCGTCCCAGGACAGATCAGACAGGTGAACCATGCCGTCAATGTCGTTATCCAGTCCGATGAACAGACCAAATTCAGTGATGTTCTTAACTTCACCTTCAACTTCGGTCCCGGCAGGATGGGWTTCAGCGAASACTTCCCATGGGTTACGCATAGTCTGYTTAAGGCCCAGAGAAACACGGCGCTTGGTTGGATCGATTTCCAAAATCATCACTTCGACTTCTTGCGAGGTGGAAACGATCTTGCCCGGATGCACGTTCTTCTTGGTCCAGGACATTTCAGAAACGTGGACAAGACCTTCAACACCTGGCTCCAGCTCAACGAATGCGCCGTAATCGGTGATGTTGGTCACGCGACCAGTGTGGGTGCTTTCVAGTGAGAACTTGGCTTCAACCGCATCCCATGGATCTTCCTGCAATTGTTTCATGCCAAGGCTGATACGGTGGGTTTCCTTGTTGATCTTGATGACCTGCACCTTGATCGTTTCACCGATKGCCAGAATTTCCGACGGGTGGTTGACCCGACGCCATGCCATGTCAGTAACGTGCAACAGCCCGTCAACACCGCCCAGATCAACAAACGCMCCGTATTCGGTGATGTTCTTGACCACCCCGTCCACAGCCTGACCTTCGGTAAGGTTGGCAATGACTTCGGCGCGCTGTTCGGCGCGGCTTTCTTCCAGAATGGCGCGACGAGACACAACGATGTTGCCCCGGCGACGATCCATCTTCAAAATCTGGAATGGCTGTTTCAGACCCATCAGTGGGCCCGCGTCACGTACAGGGCGCACGTCGACCTGTGAACCCGGCAGGAACGCAACTGCGCCGCCCAGATCCACGGTAAAGCCACCCTTGACCCGACCAAAGATGGCGCCATCGACGCGCTCTTCGTTTTCGGCCGCTTTTTCCAGACGATCCCAGGCTTCTTCCCGGCGCGCCTTTTCACGGCTGATGCTTGCTTCTCCGCGAGAGTTTTCAACACGGTCAAGGAACACCTCAACCTCGTCGCCGACGGCCAGTTCGGCCTCTTCACCCGGATTTGCGAATTCTTTAATATCAATGCGGCCTTCCATCTTATAGCCGACATCGATGATGGCTTGTCCTGATTCAATTGCCAGAACTGTGCCTTTTACGACAGACCCTTCAGCGGGTGTGTCAATTTCGAAGCTTTCGTTAAGAAGGGCTTCGAATTCCTCCATTGCAGAAGTAGCGCTCATATGCGGTTCGTATCCTTTTTAGCGTTTTTTCGGGCCGTGCGGTTGGTTCCGCAGGTCTTTGGGTTTCAATTGGTCGAGGGTCAGAATTTACAAACAATAAGGGCCGGTGATTACCCGACCCTGCTCATCTGGATTCTGACGATCCTTAGACCAGCGCGCGTATAGGGCGTTTGTGATGGTATGGCAAGGGGGAAGRCAGCCTGCAGRAAACTGCATAACCACCTCTTTCCAGATTACGAACCCGGGCGCGCGCCGCGCAATGCAGCACCAATCCTGCCACGTACATCTTTTGGTTCAGCGTCTATTGCGGTTAAAACTGCACGCAGGTCACCCCGTACGCTATGCAGYTGATCTATAAGRGAAATCATGATGCCAAGCGCATCATCTTCCAGCTCAAAATCTTCGGACAATTCGCAAAGCAGCTCCAAGCGTACCAGATCGACCTGACGATACACGAACCCCTGCGCGGTTTGGATCGGTGATACAATTTCAAGTTCAATAAACGTATGCAACTGCGCTCGGGTCAGCCTGGTAACGGCATTTACGGTTTCGTCTTCTGTATATCGCTCATTCATGTCTTCATCCCCCGTCGCGGGTCATATCCGTTATCCTTACGCCAGCCTTCCATGAAACTTGCCAATTCATCGTCAATCTTTGGTGGCGCAACAATACGCAACTCAACCCTTTGATCACCACGCGCAGCCCCCGCAGACTWAACCCCGCGCYCGCGCATCCGCAGCACCTGCCCGCCGCTGGCACCTTTTGGAATGGTCAGGTTAACCGTGCCGGTGATTGTAGGAACCTCAACTTTTCCGCCCAAAATAGCTTCGTCGATGGTTATCGGCAGGGTTACAACAATGTCGTTAGCTTCACGGYGAAATACTGAATGCGGACGCACCGTAAGCGTCACCAGCGCGTTCCCCGGTGGCCCGTCACCGAAACCCGCGCCCCCCTTGCCCCGCAATCTTATTGTCTGGCCGTCAGCSGTACCCTCAGGAATTTTCACTTCAAGCGAGCCACCATCGGGCAAAGTGATCCGGGTTTTTGCCCCTAACGCAGCATCTAAAAACGACACTTCCAACGTGTACCTGCGGTCGGGCCCGGGTGCACTGAAATCTTGCGATGATGGTCCTGCCGCACCCTTTTGACGCAGAAATTCGGCGAATATATCTGCCGGGTCAACCGTGTCCTCAAACCGCTGGCCGCGGCCATAGGGGCTGTCGGTGTTTTCAGCGTATTCACGGTAGAATCTGCGTTCCTGTTTTTCTGCGCCGGTCGCATCAATTTCGCCCCGGTCAAATCTGGCTCGGGTTTCAGGGTCTTTCAGGAAATCATASGCMGMYGAYGCCGCCTTGAACCGCGCTTCGGCACCCTTATCCTCGGGGTTCAGATCAGGATGGCAGGACCGCGCAATTTTGCGGTAGGCTTTCTTGATTTCATCGGCGCTGGCCGTCTTTTCGACGTCTAGTGACTTGTAGGGATCGGTGCTCATCGGGGCCTCAAAATAACATGTGTTGCGCGTCGCCCCTTAGCATCTGCCTAAATGGCCCCGGCAACAAGCGGGCAATCCGCAAATCGCCCGAAAGCACCAGTTCWGCGCGCTTCACRCAAGACCCAGCCAGCGCCCGAAAGCACCCATCACCCGCGCGTCCCCTGCCAGATCAATCCGCCCGGCGTCAATTTCTTCCGCCAACGTCGAATGCGCGATCCACACGGATGTCATTGCCGCCAGATCAGCGGTGACCAACAGGTCCACATCCAGCCCCGGATCCTGCGAACAGTTTTCAACGGGCTTACCCGGCAGATTGATCATCCAGTGTTTCTGCAAGCTTTTCTCAAGCTCAGGGAAATCAAACTGGATCACGGTGCAAGGCACCACCGGCAGGGCGCCGGGGTCAGCTCTGCGCATAATACTCCACATCAACACCTTCACATCAAGGGTGTGGGGCTTCACCTCGGTATCCAGATTTTGATGCGCCCACATGGCCAGTTGGCGCAGTATCGGTTTCAGATCCAACGCCGACGGGCTTGGCGAATAAAAAATCTCGCCGCTTGATGGGTTTTTCGTGCGAACCACCATCCCCTGCACTTCCAGTTCCTTCAGGCGTTTGGACAGTAGCGTGGGCGACATCGCAGGCAGACAGCGGCGCAAACCGTTGAACCGCATGGCACCAAAACCCAACTCGCTGAGAATAAGCATCGACCACTTGGGTTCCAGCATCTCACTGACTCGGGCGATTGGGCAAAATTGATTATAAACGTGATGGGACATGGGAACCTCCTGAAACCAGTATGATCAGCATGTGCTGATCCCACTAGTCCTGAAACTGTACTGCTTCCGGTCCAGACTCTACACTAGCGGTGTTACCTGCGTCCAATTAGCGTTTGAAATTCAACTTTAACGAAACAATTTCAACCCAGGGGACGCTCATCATGACAGACGGTAACAAACCCAGCACTGCTGAAGCCAATGGCAAATTGTGGGGTGCGCGCGCCCGCGACTGGGCCGATATTCAGGAAGGTACCGTGCGCCCGGTCTTTGCCGAGGTTTTGAAACGTACCAAAGTCGGGCCTGAAATCCGCTATCTGGATGCGGGCTGCGGTGCGGGCATGGCGGCAGCTATGGCGGCGGACCTTGGCGCGATTGTCAGCGGGATTGACGCCTCTGACGCCATGTTGAACATCGCCATGGAACGCCACCCAAGMGGTGATTTTCAGGTAAGCGATCTGGAAACCCTGCCCTTTGACGATAACAGCTTTGATGTGGTCACTGGTTTCAATTCTTTCCAGTACGCAGCAAACCCGGTTGGCGCGCTGGCCGAGGCCAAGCGCGTTACCAATCCCGGCGGCATTGTCGCCATGATGACCTGGGGAGAACCCGAAGGGATGGAGGCCGCCCAGCTTGTGGGTTTCATCAAACCYTTCATGCCCCCACCACCCCCCGGTGCGCCGGGCCCGTTTGCCCTGTCGGACGAATCCGTGCTTCGGAAATTCGCCTGCGACGCCGGGTTGTCTCCTATTGAGGTGTTTGACGTGGACAGCCCATGGACCTTCCCCGATCTGGACACGGCCGTTCGCGGCATGACTTCCCCCGGCGTGGCCGCCAAGGCCATTGAATTGGTGGGCAACAAAGTARTCAACGCCGCCTGCGCAACCGCGTTCATCCCCTTTGAACAGCCGGATGGCAGTTACCTTGTAGGGGCATCATTCCGATGCCTGCTGGCACGGGCCTAACCCGCATCCACCCCAGCCAATTCAACTATTTTTCCGCAATCGGGAACCTTTTTACCTGTCCAAACGTCTATACAGTGTCAACCGAATTGGATGGGAATTGATCAGTGATGCGATCGCAAACCTCAGATGCCAAAAATACTGACATGACCCTTGCGGTCGCTGTTGCGCAAACCCGCGCCGGGGTCACCGACCCGCTGGCCCGTATCATGCGCGCCCATAATCAACGKYTGTTYCGCATTGCSCGKKSCATTYTGCGSGAYSAYKSCGAGGCYGAAGAYATYGTRCARGAAACGTTTATCAGGGCCTTTACCAACGCAGAAGGCCTGAAGGACGAAAGCAAAATCGGGGCCTGGCTGGGCAAGATATCCGTTAACCTCGCCCGTGACAGACTGCGCCAACTGGCCCGGCGCAGAACAGTGTTTGAAACCCATGACAACCCTGATGTGATCCCGATCAACCGGGCTTTTCAGGAAGACAATGACCACCGCACGTCACCAGAAAGACAGGCCGCAATGGGCGAGATACGCCGGATGATCGAGATTGAAATTGACGCGCTGCCAGACGGTTTCCGAGAGGTTTTTATAATGCGCAGCGTTGAACAGATGTCGATTGACGAAACAGCAGACATACTGGCCCTGCAACCGGCCACCGTAAAAACCCGGCTTCACCGCGCCAACGCCCAGTTACAAAAAGCGCTTGAGGGGCGAATAAATGCCGAGTCCCTGAACGCGTTTCCCTTTGGTGGCGTACATTGTGCCCGCACCACCAAAGCCGTGACCAATTACTTACAACAACGCCCAGGACCCCGCTAATTATCGCATCACTGATCCGTTCCCATCCGGTTCATTTACCTGAACAGGAGAGAACTATGTTATCTAAATCCACTCTATCGCTGGCCCTTGGTCTTGTTGTGTTTAGCTTTGCCGCCGCCGCCGAAAATGCTGCYCCTWCGGCGCCCGCTGGCGGTGCCTATCAGGCGGTATCCGCCCTCGTGCCCCTGCCCGACCACATCCCCGGCATCGGCTCACTTTATGTCGATCCGGCCACGCTACCTGCCGGTCCATTTGCCTCTTACGACAAGTCGGGCAATCTGGTCAGCACCGTCTACATGATCCCGCTTGAAGACATGCAGGCGCAGACCAAATTTACCGGGCTGGACGTAGCSGGYGCCCAGACCACCTCGGTGGATATGTACTATAACGCTGGCCACCCCGGCGTGGACAAACCGCACTATCATATCGTTTTGTGGCACGTTGATGCGGCCAGTGCTGATGTTAACTAATCCCAACAGACGGGATGTATTGCGGACCGGCGGGCTTTTGCTCACCGGTCTCGCAACCCCGGCAATCGCCCATGAAATTGATTTTCTGACCGATATCACCATGCGCAGCGACATCGACGGGGCCAAGGTCTGGTTTGACCCTATTGGCGTGTTGGTGCAGCCGGGGGCCACCATCCGCTGGACGATCCGGGAAAATGTCCACACCRCCACCGCCTATCACCCTGACAACGATGACCATTCGTTGCGTATTCCCAAAGGTGCTGAATCATGGAACAGCGACTATCTGGTCAATCCCGGCGATGCGTTTGAGGTTACCCTGACTGTTCCGGGCGTCTACGACTATTATTGCGCACCCCACGAACAAGGCGGCATGGTTGGTCGGATTATTCTACTGGACGCCACCGGTCCCGGAACGCAACCGTTTGACTATTTCAAAGCGATGCAACCTGCCCCGGAATGGCAAGAGGTGCCGGATATGGCTCAGGCGATGTTCCCGTCGATTAAAAGTATTCTGGAAAATGGCGTGGTGCGGATTTAGCGCCCGCCAACATACGACGCATGTTGATAACCGTAATTCCCGACCAAAAATCCATTTCGCACACTTCTAAAGCCGATCACCCTCTTTCGGACCCTGAAAATCCCCTCTACTGTCCCCGGCGACAGATAAGGAATTCACAATGGCCACAGGCACCAATATCCGCACCTATTTCAACGGCACATGGCAAAACGGCGATGTGCCGATCATGAATGCCGCCGACCACGGAGCGTGGCTGGGCAGCTCGGTCTTTGACGGGGCGCGACGGTTTGACGGGGTAACGCCTGACCTGCTGGCCCATTGTGAACGGGTCGTGCGATCCGCGGCGGCGCTGATGGTTACGCCAAACCAAACCGGCGCGGAAATCGCCGAGATCGTAATGGAAGGCCTAAGCGCCTACGCCAAAGACACGCCCGTCTATATCCGCCCGATGTTCTGGGGGCTGAATGGTGACAAATCGGCCATCGTTCCGGCCCCGAATTCCTGTGGCTTCGCGGTCTGTCTGGAAGAAATCCCGATGGCAAAACCCGAAAGCTCCACCACCCTTGGTACCACGCAGTTCCGTCGGCCAGTGCTGGAAAGTTCGGTTGTGAACGCCAAGGCGGGTTGCCTTTATCCCAACAATGCCCGGATGTTAGCCGAAGTTYASGCCAACGGTTACGGCAACGCGCTAGTGGCCGACGCGCTTGGCAATGTCGCTGAAAGCGCAACCGCAAACGTGTTCATGGTACGTGACGGTGAAGTTTTCACTCCGGTGGCCAACGGCACTTTCTTGTCCGGCATCACCCGGGCGCGCCACATCAAAAATCTTGCGGCAGATGGCATCACAGTCCACGAATCTGTGCTGACATTCGACGATTTCCGCGCCGCGGACGAAGTTTTCCTTTCCGGCAACATGACGAAAGTCACACCCGTCGTTGAGTTTGACGGCACCCATTATCAGCATGGGCCAGTAACCAAACGGGTGCGCGAAATGTACTGGGACTGGGCGCATTCAGCCGACTAGGATCAGTTCGCCCCCCANTTAAAGCGGCTGTTGCGCTGCCCCGGTCGGTGGGTCATCATCACGGTAACAATATAAGGAGCCAAACCATGCGGAAATTTATGGTTGTTCTCGATGATAGCCGCGAATGCCTGAACGCGATGCGCTTTGCGGCGATGCGCGCGGCCCATAGCGGCGGCGGTGTTACGATACTGTCGATCATTCCGCCGGACGAATTCCAGCACTGGATTGGTGTCGGAGAGATCATGCGCGAAGAGGCCCGCGAACGTATYCACGCGCATTTCGAAGTGTTCGCCAAGTGGATGCGCGACAAGCAGGGCGTCGATCCTGAACTGGCGATCCGTGAAGGTGTTGCGGTCACTGAAATCCTGGCGAAAATCTCGGAAGACCCGGATATTGGTGTGCTGGTTTTGGGTGCTGGAATTGATAAAAAAGGCCCCGGCCCCTTGGTAGCCGAGATGGCGCGCGCGTCCGGTTCGTTCCCGATCCCGGTCACGATTGTTCCCGGTGAGATGTCAAAAGAGCGCCTGGAAGCGATCACCTGAAGTATCCAGATCTGCCTAATTAGAATCGTTCTAAACCTTGACTTGCAGGGGGTCCGGGCGCATATCCAAGGCAGCAAAGGAAACGCGCATGTTTATCCAGACTGAATCAACGCCAAACCCCGCAACACTGAAATTTCTGCCCGGTCAGGCCGTGCTGGAAAGCGGAACAGCTGATTTTCCGACCCCCAACGATGCCGACAATTCGCCGCTGGCGCAGCGCGTGTTCGCCGTCAAAGGCGTGTCAGCCGTATTTTTCGGCACCGATTTCGTGACTGTAACCAAGGCTGATACGGCCGAGTGGGATCACATCAAACCCGCAATCCTTGGCGCGATTATGGAGCATTTTCAATCCGGTAACCCGGCGATTATCGGCGCCGCCACATCGGCTGGCCACGCCGACCATGATGGTCCAGACTCGCAGATTGTTGAACAGATCAAAGACCTGCTGGACACACGGGTTCGCCCGGCTGTAGCGCAGGATGGTGGTGACATTACATTCCACGGTTTTGATCGCGGCATCGTTTACCTGCACATGCAGGGCGCTTGTGCGGGTTGCCCATCGTCTACTTTGACCCTGAAAATGGGCATCGAAAACCTGCTGCGCCACTACATCCCCGAAGTGATTGAGGTGCGCCCGGTTGCCGCCTGAGCCGCTAATACTGGCATTTGATACATCGGCTGCGCATTGCGCGGTCGCTTTGCTTTCGGGCGACAGAGTACTGGCCGAACGGGTCGAGGAAATGACCAAAGGACAGGCAGAACGCCTGTTTCCCCTGATCGAAGAACTGCTGTCCGATGCGGGCGTTAGCTGGCAAGAGATAACCCGAATCGGCACCGGCATCGGTCCCGGCAACTATACTGGCATCCGCATCGCCGTCTCTGCCGCCCGCGGGCTGGCGCTGTCCCTGAAAGTACCGGCTATAGGGGTTTCGTCGTTTGACGCCCTTGCCTATTCCTTGCCCCGCCCTGTTGTCGCCAGCGTTGATGCGCGTGCCGGGCGGATTTATTTGCAGGCATTTGAACCGATCGGCGCCGGTGCGCCCGTTACCGTCGACCTTGATGCAATTCCTGTCGAACTACTATCAAATGCTAAACATGTCGTCGGCTTTCATAGCCGGGAAATCGGCGCAAAAACCGGCGCGATGGCCTGTGAACCAGCGCAGCCAATTGCCGTGTCCATTGCCCTGATCGCCGCCGTAACAGACGCCACAATAACGCCGCGTCCGGTCCCGCTTTATATGCGTCCCGCAGACGCCGCTCCACCGCGCGAAGCACCGCCTGTCATCTTACGATGAAGGCCGATCCGGCGCATTTGGCGAAAATCCATGCGGCCTGCTTTACCCATACCCGAGCCTGGGGTACGGCAGAATTTTGCGAACTTTTGCAGAACCCGACCAGCATACTTGCGGCCCAAACCAGTGGCTTTGCACTTGGGCGTGTCGTAGCGGATGAAGCGGAAATCCTGACGATTGCCGTTCTGCCAAACCTGCAGCGCAGTGGTATCGGGCGCACCTTGTTGGCAGGACTTGAAGCGACCGCCCGGTCCGCCGGGGCCACGCGCATGTTTCTTGAGGTTTCRCAWGAGAATCAAGGTGCCATTACGCTTTATCAAAACGCGGGCTTTACCCAAACCGGACTGCGTAAAGGATATTATTCCTCTTCAGACGGATCGAAAACTGACGCGTTAATCCTGTCTAAAAGACTCGAGTAATTAGCGTCACTACGATCAGCTCTCCATGTAAAGAACGCCTGTTTTTTAGACCATTTGGTAAAATATCACTGATTGCAGCACAATTCTATTGACCCTCCCCATACCCTTGCGCCTTAATGCCGGATGATCTTTCCTGATCTGCTCGCTTACACCGTGAGGTGCCGGTAGCAATCCAGCACCCCGACCAACTAACTGGGAGAAAAATATGACCCTTATGCAGAAATTTCTTGGCGCATCCGCAACACTGGCCCTTACAGCCGGTGCAGCCGTCGCCGAACCTGCAATTATCTTTGACCTTGGCGGCAAGTTCGACAAATCGTTCAACGAAGCTGCTTTTAATGGCGCTGTTAAATGGGCTGAAGAAACCGGCGGCTCTTTCCGCGAGATTGAGCTGACTTCAGAAGCTCAGCGTGAACAGGCACTGCGTCGCTTTGCTGAAGCTGGCAACAACCCGATYGTGATGACMGGMTTTTCGTTTGCAACCGCACTGGAAGAAGTTGCCGCTGACTTCCCTGACACCAAATTCGCAATCATCGACATGGTTGTTGACCAGCCAAACGTGCGTTCGGTTGTTTATAATGAGCACGAGGGTTCCTACCTTGTGGGCGTCGCCGCTGCGTTAGCTTCAAAATCCGGCACCGTTGGCTTTATTGGCGGCATGGACATCCCACTGATCCGCAAATTTGCCTGTGGTTATGTTCAGGGCGTCAAAGCAACCAACCCTGATGCAACCGTAATCCAGAACATGACAGGTACAGATTATCGCGCCTGGAATGACCCGGTTAAAGGTGGCGAACTGACAAAAGCGCAGATCGCACAAGGGTCTGACGTTGTATATGCGGCGGCTGRTTCTACCGGTCTGGGTGTTTTGCAAACTGCAGCCGACGAAGGCATCTTTTCGATCGGTGTAGACAGCAACCAGAACTACCTGCACCCGGGCTCGGTTCTGACTTCGATGATGAAGCGCGTTGACGTCGCGGTCTATGAGGCCTTCAGCGAAGGCGCTGATCTGACTACAGGCTTCAACGTACTGGGCATTGCCAATGGCGGTATCAGCTACGCTCTGGATGAGTATAACGCTGAAATCTTTACCGATGAAATCAAGGCAGCCGTAGACGCGGCACAGGCCGGAATTCTGGATGGGTCCATTCAGGTCCACGACTACATGTCCGACGACAACTGCCCAGTCAGCTAATCCCAATGGGTGGGACAAACACAGCGGGGCGGCAGGAAACTGCCGCCCCAGCGATAGAACTCATCGGCATCTCCAAGGCCTTTGGGCCGGTGCAGGCGAATAAAGATATTTCGATCTCGGTTGCCAAAGGCACCATCCACGGGATYATCGGCGAAAATGGCGCCGGTAAATCCACATTGATGTCAATCCTTTACGGCTTTTACAAAGCTGACGCGGGTGAGATATTCATTTCCGGTAARNNGACTGAAATTCCCGACAGCCAGGCTGCTATTGCCGCCGGTATCGGTATGGTTTTCCAGCATTTCAAGCTGGTCGAAAATTTCACCGTTCTTGAAAACGTCATTCTCGGGGCCGAGGACGGGCCACTGCTCAAGGGCTCRCTGGCGAATGCACGCAAAATTCTAAAGTCCCTCGCCGACGAATATGAACTGAATGTCGACCCGGACGCAGTGATGGATGACCTGTCCGTTGGCCARCACCAGCGTGTTGAGATATTGAAAGCACTATACCGTCAGGCCGAAATTCTAATTCTGGATGAACCCACGGGCGTGTTGACCCCAGCAGAGGCAGATCACCTGTTTCGCATTCTTGATAACCTCAAGAATGAAGGTAAAACCATCATCCTGATCACCCACAAACTGCGCGAAATCATGAACGCGACCGACACGGTCAGCGTGATGCGGCGTGGTGAAATGACGTCTACTGTCAAAACCAAAAACACATCACCCGAAGATCTGGCCGAACGTATGGTCGGGCGTAAGGTGCTGCTGAGTGTTGACAAAAAACCCGCAACACCGGGCGAGTCAGTATTGAAAATCGAAAACCTGCGCGTGGTTGACGACAGCAACGTTGARCGCGTTAAAGGCATTTCACTAGAGGTGCGCGCAGGTGAAATTCTCGCTATTGCCGGGGTTTCCGGTAATGGCCAGTCAGAATTGCTGGCTGTTCTGGGCGGCTATATGGCGGCCACCGGGTCGATCTTGCTAAAGGGTGAGCCAATTGATCTGACCGGCAAACATTCTGACGGTCAGTCCAGGCGCGCGCGCAGCATCGCCCATGTGCCCGAGGACCGACAGTCCGAAGGGCTGGTGATGGAATTCATGGCCTGGGAAAACATGGTGTTCGGTTATCACAATGATCCGGCCTATCAAAAGAATGCGCTGTTCATGGACAACGCCGCGATCCGCAAAGACACCGACGAAAARATGAAAGCCTTTGACGTTCGCCCGCCAATTTCGCGGCTTCAGGCCAAAAATTTTTCCGGTGGCAACCAACAGAAAATCGTTTTGGCGCGTGAGATTTCACGCAACCCTGACTTGCTGCTGGTTGGTCAACCAACACGTGGCGTCGATATTGGCGCTATCGAATTTATCCATCAACAACTTATTGAGCTGCGTGACGCCGGTAAGGCAATTTTGCTGATCAGTGTTGAACTGGAAGAGGTTCTGTCGATGGCGGACCGGATCGTGGTGATGTTTGACGGCCATATCATGGGCGAACGCGACCCGGAAAAGACCAMCGAAAAAGAACTGGGGCTGTTGATGGCCGGCGTGAGCGACGGGGAGACAGCATAATGGATAAGATGCCAAGATGGGCCGACATCGCGCTGGTGCCGTTTATCAACCTGATCCTTGCGTTTTTCGTATCCGGGCTGGTKGTGCTGGCGATCGGTGAAAACCCGTTTGATATGATYTACTTCATGATCAAGGGGTCGCTCGGGTCCACATCCGGGATCGGATTTACKTTATATTACGCCACGAATTACATATTTACCGGGTTGGCGGTAGCAGTGGCCTTCCACGCCCGTCTGTTCAACATTGGCGGTGAAGGTCAGGCAGGCGTTGCCGGTATCGGCGTGGCAGTTGTGTTGCTGGCGGTTGACTGGCCGCACTGGACCATCGCTATGCCCATGGCCATCCTTGGCGGCGCGTTATTTGGGGCGGCGTGGGCAGCCATACCGGCCTATCTGCAAGCGAAACGCGGYAGCCATATCGTTGTGACAACGATCATGTTCAACTTTATCAGTGCKGCGTTGCTGGGGTATCTGCTGAAYGGGATCATGAAAAACCCCAACACGCAAGCCGCYGAAACCGTYAAGTTTTCYGCCGGGGCTAACCTGCCAACRGCATACGATGTTCTGGCACCTCTTGGCATCGCGTTCTCCAAAAGTACCCCGCTCAATATCAGTTTCCCATTTGCGTTGATCTGCGCGGTTGCAGTCTGGGCATTGCTTTGGCAAACCCGGCTCGGCTATCAGATCCGTTCATTCGGGCAAAGYGAAACGGCCGCAAAATACGCCGGTATTTCGGGGGTCAAAGTTACGATTATTGCGATGCTGATTTCTGGCGCACTGGCCGGGATGCTGGCGATTAACGTGGTGATGGGCGAACAGGAACGCCTGATCAAGGAATTTGTCGGTGGTGCCGGTTTCGTCGGCATCGCGGTGGCGCTGATGGGGCGCTCGCACCCGTTTGGCATTGTGCTGGCGGCGCTGTTATTCGGGATGCTCACCCAGGGTGGGTTCGAATTGCTCTGGGAAATGCCACAGCTTTCAAAAGAGGTGGTGCTGGTCATTCAGGCGATGATCATCCTGTTTACCGGTGCATTGGACAACATGGTGAGGGACCCKCTGGAGCGGTTCTTTATCCGGATGAACAGGGGGAARAACTRATGGACACCTTCCTGCAAATCCTATTGACGCTCGATATGTCGATCCGCCTGTCGGTGGTCCTGTTGCTGGCCTGTCTGGCAGGTCTGTTTTCCGAACGTGCCGGTGTYGTTGACATCGGGCTGGAAGGCAAAATGCTGATCGCGGCGTTCTTTTCYGCYGCYGTSGCGTYTGAAACCAACAGCGCYTGGCTGGGCGTSTTGGCGGGTTGTGCGGCCTCAYTGGTGTTTTCGATGATCCACGCGCTGGCGTCGATCACCTATCGCGGCAATCAACTGATTTCCGGCGTGGCAATAAACTTTCTCGCGTCAGGTTTGACAGTAGTGATTGGCAATGCGTGGTACAAAAAGGGCGGCCAGACCCCGGCMCTRTCMGGTGACGGGCGGTTTTATGATATCACCCTGCCTTTTGCAGATATGTTCCGTAACCTGCCGATGCCCGGCCCGATCTACCCYGAACTGATCTCGGGCCACAAAGCTATCGTCTATATCGCCTACGCTGCTGTACCTCTGGCATGGTGGGTGCTGTACCGTACCCGCTTTGGCCTGCGCCTGCGCGCCGTGGGGGAAAACCCGGCTTCTGTTGACACGGCGGGGATTTCCGTWGTKCGGATGCGCTATCTGGCACTGGYGATTGCTGGTGTTCTGTGTGGGATTGCCGGGGCTTATCTGTCAACCGCTCAGGGSGCCGCCTTTGGGCGCGAAATGACGGCGGGTCGTGGCTTTATCGCGCTGGCGGCGCTGATCTTCGCCAAGTGGCGACCGTGGCACGCTATGGGGGCCTGTTTCCTGTTTGGTTTGCTCGAGGCTATTTCGAACCTCTACCCCAACATCAACGTCTTTGGTCTGTTCACCATCCCGGTRCAGTTCACCCAGGCCCTGCCCTACATCCTGACAGTTGTTATATTGGCGGGCTTTGTTGGTAAGGCCATTCCACCAAAAGCAGTTGGTGAGCCATACATCAAAGAACGCTAAAACCCTAAAAACCTGCCCATTAGGGGGCGGATTTTTCWCCCAGTTTGCCAAGTAATTTCGCAATCGGGTAGACAAAACATTCAAAATTTGTGATATGACGCCACACAGAGTCGTTTTACGCTCCGATTTGTCGCAGATCTTCGCACTACACCCTCGCAACAGATCGCTATAAGGACGCCTCAACCTCGTATTGATTGATGGTCCCTTATGCAGATTTATTTGCCCATTGCCGAAGTTTCCGTAAACGCCTTTCTCTTGCTTGGATTAGGCGGAATTGTCGGGATACTGTCGGGCATGTTTGGTGTTGGCGGTGGCTTCCTGATGACGCCACTGTTGTTTTTCATAGGCATCCCGCCCGCTGTCGCCGTGGCGACCGAAGCCAACCAGATCGTTGCTTCGTCATTCTCAGGTGTGCTGGCACATGTGAAACGAAAAACCGTTGATTTCAAAATGGGCACCGTTCTGCTGATCGGCGGTCTGATTGGTGCGGCAATGGGTGTGCAACTTTTCAACATTCTCAAGGCACAGGGTCAGGTCGATCTGCTGGTCAAGCTTAGTTATGTGATCTTTCTTGGCATCATCGGCGGGTTGATGTTCTTTGAATCCCTGAACGCAATCCGGCGTTCAAAGAAAMCCGGTGCCGCGCCAAAACGCAAGAAACACAACTGGATACATAACCTGCCGTTCAAGATGAAGTTCCGCACCTCGGGGCTTTATATCTCGGTCATTCCACCGGCTATTGTTGGCGTGGCCGTCGGTGTTCTGGCCGCAATCATGGGYGTTGGCGGCGGCTTYATCATGGTGCCGGCAATGATTTACYTGCTGGGTATGCCCACCAAAGTTGTGATCGGCACCTCGCTGTTCCAGATCATWTTTGTGACCGCRTTYACCACCCTGCTGCACGCCACCACAAACTTTACTGTTGATATGCCACTGGCGGTTCTGTTGCTTATTGGCGGTGTTGTCGGTGCGCAGATTGGTACCCGGATTGGCGTAAAACTAAAAGCCGAACAACTGCGTATTCTGCTGGCCATTATGGTGCTGATCGTCAGTGGTAAGCTGGCCTTCGATCTGCTGGTGGAACCGGCAGAGCTGTTTTCAATCGCCAGAGCAGGAGGCCATTGATGATACGTCTCCTTATCCTTTTGCTCGCTTTCTCTGTGCCTGCGCAGTCGGAAGAAGTCGTTGCAGGCCTGTCGCAAAACCGCGTGGCGATCACCGCCAATTTTGACGGCTCTGAAATTCTGATATTCGGCGCGGTTAAGCGCGACGCGCCCGCACCCGGCACCGAACCGCTGCAGGTCATCGTCACTGTCGCTGGCCCGTCCGAACCGGTAACGGTGCGGCGCAAGGACTGGCGCTTTGGTATCTGGGTCAATGTTGAGTCGGTGGAAATAGACACTGCCCCAACATTTTATTCCATCTCTACCACAGCCCCGTTTGAAGACGTCATTTCAAGCGAAGAAGACCAACGCTATAATGTCTCGATCCCGCAGGCGATCCATTCGGTTACAGCACCCGAAGACATCAAAAACGCCGCCCTGTTTGCCGAGGCTCTGATCCGCATCCGCACCGCGTCCGATCTTTACCAGTTGAAACCGGAAACGGTACAACTGGACGAAAACACGCTGTTTCGCACTTCGGTCGCGCTGCCGTCAAATCTGACCGAAGGCCTGTACACCGCCCGGATTTTTCTGACCCGTGCGGGCCAGGTTATTGATGTGTTTGAAACCAAAATTGACGTCAGCAAGGTCGGTCTGGAACGCTGGTTATTCAACCTCGCCCACGAAAAACCGCTGATCTATGGTCTGATGTCGCTGTTCATTGCGATCGCAGCAGGGTGGAGCGCCTCGGCCGTGTTCCGGTATTTCAAACCCTGATAACGCTTAACCTCGACCGACAAATTCCATCTTACTGGCCATCACAGTCATGAACAGGACGTTGGCTTCAGGTGGCAATCCAGCCATGTGAAACACCGAGTCCGCAGCCGCGCTGACATCCATTGATGGCATCACCTCTGCGTCCGGGTCGGCGGCTAATGTTCGTGAAATCAGATTTTCCACCATCTCGGTGCGCGCGTTACCAATGTCGATCTGCCCACAGGATATATCAAAGGGCCGCCCGTCCACGCTAAGCGTTTTGGTCAAACCACTGATCGCGTGTTTTGTGGTGGTATAACAAACCGTCCCCACCCGCGGCGAATAGGCCGAAATCGACCCGTTATTGATGATCCGCCCACCCTGTGGTGACTGGTTGCGCATCTGCGCAAATGCCAGCCGCGCACCATAAAACATACCCGACAGATTGACGTTTAGCACCTGCTGCCAGTCGTCAATCGACACCTCGTCAATTGTGCAGTTCGGCCCAAACATACCGGCGTTGTTAAACAGCACATCCAGCCGACCAACTGACTTTACGAAATCCGAGAACGCCCGTTCCATCGCCTGCGCGTCCGTTACATCCGCCACCAGAACGTGGGCGTTGTCGTGGCCCCTGGCCGCCACTTCCAGCTTATCCTTGCGCCGGGCAAGCAGCCCAACCTGCCACCCNGCCTGCAAAAACAGATTTGCCGTGGCCRGCCCGATCCCGGAACTGGCGCCGGTGATGATTATCGACTTTGCCATCTCAATTCTCCGCTTCCTGTTCGCCGGGGGCCGTCAACTTAAAATCAGCCGTCGGYGTATTCAAATCCTGCACCGACAACGGTGCGGTAGGTCGCGMYAGCMKATTGCGYGTCACCCARAACAGCCGCTYTTSCGCCCGKGTRATCGCMACATAGGYCAGMCGTTTCCACARSGSTWKYCCKGCYTCAATSCGCCCCRYYCKRSYSGCSRCAAAYAKRTCWGGCGCRAACACCTGMACGYTYTSCCATTGYGASCCYTGCGCCTTATGGATCGTYACCGCMGMSCCGTGCAAAAACGYCGCCCCCATMCGGGCSGCAAASGGGATRAACGGCTCTTCYTCGYCKGGYAKYTCRATCTTGAYRATCGASGCYGCMSWWACCTGCGGGTCTTCTGCNSCCAANCACRTGSAKSCGYGAAAAKCCSGSYTTKCKKCCRGGYCCRAGRTAKATCACCTGCGCNCCCTTNGATCAGCCCGCGCGCTTCCAGATCAATGCGTTTCTTGCGGTGTTTCAGCGGTAATTCGATGCCGTCACAAATCAACGGCTCGCCTGCCAGCAGTTCATCAGATGGCGCATCAAAGGCCGAACGAAACGCCTGTATCAAACGAATACGGGTGACATTGCGCCAGACCAGCGCGGGGGAACGGGCCATCAGATCCGACTCCATCCGCTGCGCAAAAATCACCCGGTCATCGCGCTGCGCCGCGTCTTCCACCATCCGTTCAAAACTTTCAAACGTCAGACTATCGTCCGACAGGGCATGGGCCAGATCGAGGATTGGGTTATCCTGAGTCTGGCGGTGAATACGGCTAAGCGCCAGGATGCGTTTTTCGGGCAGTTTATCGAAAACCAATCGACCGGATTGATTGACCGGTGGCAGCTGCGCCGGATCGCCAAACAGCAAAAGTGTTGGGAAAATTTCCTTTAGGTCCTCGAATTGCYTGTCGTCCAGCATTGAGCTTTCGTCGACAAAACCAATATCCAACGGATCATCCCGGCGCTTCCAACCGGTAATAAAATCCGACCCGCGCAGCCCCGCGGCAGCCATCGCACCGGGAATAGATTTATTGGTCTGGTAAAACGTAAAAGCCCGGTCGAGAGCAATGTCAGTCAGCCCTTCAATCACTGGCCGCTCGGCACCGCCCGCAAGCCATTCGGCCAGCTTTTCATATTCCGGGTCATAAACCGGCGTGTACAATATCCGGTGGATTGTGGTCGCCGGTACGCCCTGCATGCGCAAAACGCTCGCCGCTTTATTGGTCGGTGCCAGAATCGCCAGCGTACGTCGATCCTTGCGCTTACGCCCCTCATAATCACCGGAAACGATGTGAACTCCGGCCTCTTCCATCGCTTCATAGAGGCGTGCCAGCAGCATSGTTTTGCCGGACCCGGCCTTGCCGACAACAGCCAGAACCTGTTCAGTATCTTCGACATATGGCGTCAGGATACCGTCGACCAGATCAACACCGCAGCGGCGCAGCAAATCGGTTACGCTGTCATAGGCCTCGGCCTGATCGTCTGAAAACTGAAAGACCGCCTTGCCCATGGCRCCGACCCTACAACCCCCGTTCCGGTGAGGCCAGCGTATTAGCCCGTTTTAAGCGTATTGTAATGCGCGGATTATTGGGCTTTTCGTCTGGGTTATTGAGTCTAGAAACCAACCTTTCGAAACCAGTCGTGACACGCCAACTTTTTTCAGAATTTCCGGCCAAGCAGAAGGTTTCATTTCCCACAACCCAACCCCAATTTCATCGCGCCCCTCGCCCGCGCGGCCAATCACGTCTGGTTCCAGTCCAAGCAGGCGATATATTCGCTCCATCCTCGGGTCAAACACACCAATGAAATGCGACAGGTGGAATCCTTCCATCAACTCCCCCGCCCCCAGAACCAGTGCCGCCGAAACACGGCGCGACGCGCCCGGTGCCAGACAAAACCGTGTACATTCCCAGATCAACGGGCTTTCAATTCGAACGCCATCGGTCAGATGGGCGAAATGTTCGCTAACCATAGTGCGCCCAAGCGACGGCAAGAACCGCATCGAGCCACCGTGGCTACCGTTTTCATTTTCCCAGATCACATATAACGGGTTCAGGTCATCGTACTGGTCACGTTCCTGACCCGTAGCATCTACAGAAACCTCCCACTTCAATCGCCGTGAGAACTGATCAGCGCGGTCTTTGAACATGGTGTCACGCAGGATCGGAAACTGTGCAAGATCATTGCCGTAGACATATCGCAACATTGTGGGGCTCCTATACCGTCCGGGGTTGCGAACAGGCTTACGGAGCAAAGGTTACGTTCTTGCTAGCGGCGCGAACGGGTGTCTTAATTTCTGGCTAATATGCGAAGTTTCAGACGACAATAATCCCRGARCTAAGGGCCCGAGCAACCGCATGGGTTGTGTTTAGCGCCCCAAGTTTATGCCGCGCCGCTTCGATATAGACCCTTAACGTATGTTCAGAAATGCTTAACTCATCCGCCGCCTGTGCCCGGCTGAATCCCTTTGCCAGAAACGTCATCGCGCTTAGTTCACGTGGTGACAGATTTGCACTGGGGGTCAGGCTATCCTTTTCAAATTCCAACGCCTTTTTGTTGAATTCATGGGCAATTACAATCATGTCGCGGGCATGTTGTTCAATGAAATCCGACCATGCTTCATCATCGCAGGCATGGTTTGTGGTGAACAGCGCAAATTGCCCGTTTGGGCCGCGCATTGGTATTGTATAACCTTGGTTCCCGACGCCGAAATTTACAGCATCCTGAAAAAACGCCCGCGCCGCCTTGCTGGACCAATCCAGTTGCTTCCAGTCCACGGGGTTAAATCGCTGAAAACACCCGAATATTACCGGATCCATTCGTAAATAGTCTTTCTGGAGATACTGATCAACCCATTCCGAACTGTAGGTACCGGCACCAAAGCGCTCTCCCTTACTGTTCACCCAATGGTAGACCACGTGTTGAATTTTGTAGTTGTCGCGCAACCTTTCGGTTACATCTTGCAGATCTGAAAGAGCCTCAGCCCGCTGCAACCGGTCGATTATTTCTTCCTGTATTTCCAACTTCCCAACTCACCATCTCTTGTGCCGCCCCTTCAGCTGACGAAACGTCTGCTGCGGCAACCAACATTGTATCGTCCAATTGACCAGCCAACGCCACAAGCCCGTTTTCCGAAGCGAAAGTCTTAAGATCCGCGAGTACGTCGATTATCCAGTCATTTGCCATGTGAGTCTCTTTAACAAAGGTTAACGAAGTATGAACACAACCCTAGCATGTGGTATTTTTTTTCGATATTCGCAAATTTATACTCCCCATAAATGGGGAGAGGCATGTTGATAACCTACTGAATTCATCCCTGATGCCCCAAAAAACTACATACGCCCAATGGTTTCTGAGAAACTAAAATAGCCAACAAAAACGAATCATGCAGGTAAACTGGCTTCAATCACGTCTTCCAGCGTCCTTAGTCCGGTTCTGGGTGCCTGCACCAAAACCGCCATATTACCGGGTTTATGCTCATTTCGCAGCATCTTCAGATGCGCGTGCGGTATTTCATCCCAGGGGAACACTTCCGACATACAAGGATCAATCCGACGTTCCAGCATCAGCTTATTCGCGGCTGCCGCCTGTTTCAGGTGGGCAAARTGGCTRCCCTGAATACGCTTTTGGTGCATCCAMAGRTAACGCGCGTCCAGCGTCAGATTATACCCAGTTGTCCCGGCRCARATCACCACCATGCCRCCCTTTTTGCAGACAAACGTGGACACCGGGAACGTCGCCTCACCGGGGTGCTCAAACACCATGTCGACGTTATTGCCTTTGCCGGTAATRTCCCARATCGCCTTGCCAAAYTTRCGCGCCTCAGTGAACCAGTCTTTGTATTCCGGCGTGTTCACCGTTGGCATCTGACCCCAGCAATCGAAGTCTTTGCGGTTGATCACGCCTTTAGCACCCAACCCCATAACAAAATCGCGCTTTTCTTCGTCCGAGATCACCCCAATTGCGTTGCCGCCCGCGGTGTTGATCAACTGGATCGCAAAGGACCCTAAACCGCCAGACGCGCCCCAAACCAGAACATTCTGCCCTGGTTTCAGGTCATGCGGGTGATGGCCGAACAGCATCCGATAAGCCGTCGCCAGTGTAAGCGTATAGCAGGCACTTTCTTCCCAGGTCAGGTGCTTGGGGCGTGGCATCAATTGCTGCGCCTGAACCCGGGTGAATTGCGCAAATGAGCCATCCGGCGTTTCATAACCCCATATACGCTGGCTGGCGGAAAACATCGGGTCTCCGCCATTGCATTCTTCATCGTCGCCGTCGTCCTGATTGCAGTGGATCACMACTTCRTCGCCRACSYKCCAGCGYGTCACCTTRTCRCCAACYGCCCAGACAATGCCCGARGCATCGGAACCGGCTACGTGGAAATCGGCYTTRTGWATATCAAAYGGGCTGATCGGTATYCCRAGRCCYGCCCARACRCCGTTGTAATTYACCCCGGCMGCCATCACCARMACCAGMACGTCGTGGCTGTCKATYRYMGGYACATCCACYACCTCAACCAGCATCGACTTGTCAGGATCGCCGTGGCGCTCCCGCCGGATTGCCCAGGCGTACATCTGTTTTGGAACGTGCCCCATGGGCGGGATGTCCCCGATCTCATAGAGATCCTTTTCAACAGCCTCATTATCAGCAGAGTTTGTATCCAGTGCGCTCACAACAACATGCTCCAGTAATATCGCCGCATCGCAGAATCGCGGGCGGCCTGATCTCGTCAAATATCGCTGCCAAAGCAACTTTGCAACAAGATTACGGTCTATTTTGTAATTATATAACCGAGCAGTCGCAGCAATTTCAGCTCTTTTTCAATGCGGGCCGGTGAATCAGATGCGCTATTGAAGCCGCGTAATATTCAACCAGCGCCCGGTTGCCCGAATTGATACAGACCCCGTCATCSGAYTCCGTTGTCATTTTACGCATCATAAGATGGTTCAGCGCTACCCGCGCCTCTTCCACTGTTTCCCCGGTTTTAGGCCGCACATGCGCGCCGCTTTTCGCAAGGTTTTCACAATGTTCAACAACCATTGCGATCAAATCCTCTCGTGACATCCGCCCCCCCGCTTCCAGCAAACAATGGCAAAGTAGCGGAATTGGCAAAATCGGCACTATTTCCCGAATACGCGCCATCAGTTCACGGCCGATATCCTTGGTCAGATCTCCTGATTTTCCCTTCGAGAATGCCTCCAGCGATATTGGTTCACCAAAGCTCACCGCCGCATAGCCAAACCGCAGGAACTTTCCTGTGGCACGCTGGTACAGGTGATTGAACATATACCGCAGCGCCGAGCTCCAGCGGAACCGAAATTTGCGCACCCCTTCGCTTGCCGCCGCAATCAAAACCCGGTCTTCAAAAACCCGGTCATAGTTCAACGCCACCGGAATAAACGTCACATCGCGCGCCTGCCCCGGCTTAAAATCCGACACGATATAATTCAGCAACCCCAACTTTGGCTCGCGAACCTCGCCTGTCAGGCTCAACCCACCCTCGGGAAAAACCGCCTGCGCCACACCCGCCGCCGTCGCCATCTGAACATATCGCGCCAACACCCGACGATAGAGGGTATTGCGTGATTTGCGGCGAATAAAATACGCCCCCATTGACTTGATCAGCCGTGACAATGGCCAGACCCGCGCCCATTCACCCACTGCATAAGACAGCGCAGAGCGTTCGGCAGCCAGATAAGTCACCAACACATAATCCATGTTTGAACGGTGGTTCATGATGAAAATCACGGTGGCGTCCGGGTCGATCTTATTGATCGCCTCTTCGTCAAAATACCCCAACCGAACCCGATAAAATGCCTGACTTAGCCAGCGGGCTAAACGAATTGCAAAGCCAAAATAGGCGGTTGCACTGAAGGAAGGCACAATTTCACGCGCATATCGTGTGGCCTCCTGAAACGCCACGTCTTCGCGCACGCCAGTTTCATGCGCATGTTCCGCCACCGCCTCTATCACTTTGGCATCGTATATCAATCGTTGGATCATATCGTGGCGGCGCAACAGTYTGAACGGCTCAATCGGRCGCTCCAACCGTTCATTCAAACGGCTTACCACCTTCTCCATACGACGCCGAAAAAACCAGCGCACCGACGGGAAAAAGAAATGCGACGCCGCAGTAACAGCCGCAAATGCCAGTATCAGGATCAATAGCCAAAGCGGCAGTTCTACGGTACGAAACATCGCATCAAAGTGACAGGAAAGTTTACCAAGGTAAATCCGCAGCCTGYACAAAATAAAACAAGGCACATTCACACCACATTATTGCCAAGCACCTCCGGTAARAAAWTCAAACCGGGTCAACTACGATCCARRAAWTTTGTGAATATACGCACCCTGTTWCGGCCTGATTGYCCAACCCTGAATAAACAGTTTCGCGTGAATAGGAGGAACAATGGTTCTCAGAAGGAAAATATTGGCGTCAATTGCCTCGCTGGCAATTTTAGCAACAACCACCCTGCCCGCAGCAGCACAGGATCGCAAGGTCACGATTGTAAACAACACTGGTTTTACCATCGTGCGGTTTTACGGCTCGAACAAAGGCTCCACTTCCTGGGAAGAAGACATCCTTGGTTCCGACGTTCTAGGCCCAAATTCTTCCGTTAGTATCAACTTTGATGACGGCACCGGCTATTGCAAGTTTGACTTCCGCGCCGAATTTAACGACGGCGACGTCATCATTGAGAAGAACATAAACATCTGTGAAATTGGGACGTTCACCTACAATTARCCAATTGGGTGGCTGGRTTTCCTGAAAAACGCGGCTCTTATCGGGGTCGCGTTTTTCATTGGATACGACCCGATCCACCCTCTTGCCGCAGTGCAGAAAACATGCCACTAACCTTATTGCGCGAATATGCCCAAAAACGTAATTTTGTTACCCACCCGGAGACCCAAGGATGAGCGAAACCAAAAAAGACCGCCCCTGGCTGTTTCGCACTTACGCCGGCCATTCCACCGCCAAAGCCTCAAATGAACTTTACCGCGCCAATCTCGCCAAAGGCCAAACCGGTCTGTCAGTCGCCTTCGATCTGCCCACCCAGACCGGCTATGACAGCGACCACGAACTGGCRCGGGGCGAAGTCGGAAAAGTTGGCGTTCCGATCAACCATCTGGGCGAYATGCGSGCYCTGTTTGATCAGATCCCGCTGGAAAAAATGAACACYTCGATGACGATCAATGCCACGGCGCCGTGGTTGCTGGCACTTTATATTGCGGCCGCCGAAGAACAGGGCGCCGACATAACGGCCCTGCAAGGCACCGTGCAAAATGACATCATCAAGGAATACCTGTCGCGCGGCACCTATATTTGCCCGCCAGTTCCATCGTTGCGCATGATCACCGATGTCGCCGCCTATACGCAAAAGCACCTGCCCAAATGGAACCCGATGAACGTGTGTTCCTATCACCTGCAAGAAGCGGGCGCGACRCCCGAACAGGAACTGGCCTTTGCACTKGCCACCGCATGCGCCGTGCTGGAYGATCTGCAAAMCAAAGTCGACACAGCAGATTTCCCCGCCATGGTCGGGCGCATATCATTCTTCGTAAACGCCGGTATCCGTTTTGTCACCGAGCTGTGCAAAATGCGCGCCTTTGTAGAGCTGTGGGATGAAATCACGCTGCAACGTTACGGCGTSACCGATCCAAAATACCGCCGCTTTCGTTACGGCGTACAGGTCAATTCCCTTGGCCTGACCGAACAGCAGCCCGAAAACAACGTCTATCGCATTCTCATCGAAATGCTGGCCGTCACGCTTAGCAAAAATGCCCGCGCACGCGCCGTRCARCTWCCYGCCTGGAATGAAGCCCTTGGCCTGCCCCGGCCATGGGATCAGCAATGGTCGCTACGGATGCAGCAAATTCTGGCCTATGAAAGTGATCTGTTGGAATACGAAGACCTGTTTGACGGCAATCCGGCAATCACTGCGAAGGTGAACAYCCTGAAAGAAGRYGCGCGYGCAGAACTGGCGCAGATCGACGCCATGGGKGGTGCTATAAAAAGCATCGAATACATGAAATCCCGATTGGTGGACGCCAACGCTAAACGCATCAATCGCATTGAAACCGGCGACACGACGATTGTCGGTGTAAACCGCTGGGCGCAAGGTGAACCCAGCCCGCTGACCTCGGGTGACGCGTCAATTATGAAATCAGACCAAGGTGCCGAAGCTGACCAGATTTCCCGGTTGTATGCGTGGAAACAAGCGCGCGATGAGACAGCCGTGCAATCTGCCCTTAAGGCCCTTCGCGCGGCCGCAAAATCAGGTGAAAACCTCATGCCCGCCTCGCTCAAAGCGGCCCGCGCCGGGGCCACAACCGGCGAATGGGGCGACGTGGTGCGCAGCGTTTTCGGCCAATACCGCGCACCTACCGGGATGGCATCCGCCCCCTCCAACCAAACCGAAGGGCTGGACAAAATCCGCTCGGCCGTGGACAGGGTTTCAGACCAGCTTGGTCGCCGTCTGAAATTCGTCGTCGCCAAACCCGGCCTTGATGGCCATTCCAATGGTGCGGAACAAATCGCGGTGCGGGCCCGCGATGTCGGCATGGACATCACCTATGGCGGCATCCGCCTGACCCCGGCCGAAATCGCCCAATCCGCACTTGATCAAAACGCCCATGTTATCGGTCTTTCGATCCTGTCGGGCAGCCACGTCCAACTGGTAGAAGAACTGCTCATCCTGCTAAAAGAAAAAAACATGGGTCACATCCCGCTTATTGTCGGCGGCATCATCCCGGAAAAAGACGCCAAACATTTGCGCAATATTGGCGTTGCCGCAGTCTACACCCCAAAAGATTTTGAGCTAAACCGGATCATGCTGGATATCGTGGCGCTGGCTGGCGGAATTTCCTAACAGCTCTTGGTCCGAAACGGCGCAATTCCTGATCTACCCCATTTTCATCCAGAAAACCCACCCCTATAGTCCTTCGATATTTGAGAGGAACACCCATGACATTCCACATCGGCGCAAAACCTGGCGAGATTGCTGAAACCGTGCTGCTACCGGGCGACCCCTACCGCGCCAGATGGGCGGCAGAAAAGTTTTTGAAAGACCCGAAGCTGGTCAACGAAGTCCGCGGAATGCTTGGCTTTACAGGTACTTATAAGGGCAATCGCGTTACCATCCAGGGTTCCGGCATGGGGATGCCGTCCCTGTCGATCTATGTGAATGAACTCATCAAGGACTACGATGCCAAAACTCTGATCCGCATCGGTTCCTGTGGTGCCATGCAGGAAAGCATCAAAGTGCGCGACGTGATCATCGCGATGACCACAACAACCGTTGCCACCCCTTCCAGCACAATTTTCCGCGAACTCAACTTTTCGCCAAGCGCCGATTACAGCCTACTGCGCGCCGCCGCTGACGCGGCCTCCAAAGTTGGTGTCGGTGTGCATGTCGGCGGCATCTATTCATCTGACACTTTCTACGATGAACGCCCTGATCTGAATAAGGAAATGACCCGTCACGGCATCCTTGGTGTCGAAATGGAAGCGGCAGAACTTTACACCCTGGCCGCCCGATACGGTGTGCGCGCGCTGGCAGTAATGACAGTTTCCGACCACCTGATCACCGGCGACGCCCTGCCAGCGGACCAGCGTGAAACCAGTTTTGGGGACATGATCGAAATCGCATTGGAAGCCGCGTTTAGCTGAATTATCTAACCCCGCCCGTGGGTTTGATCATAGCCATTCAATTTCGGCTCTGACCAGCCCCTGGGCGGATTTACCGGCTGAAAAACCTCAACCAATAGCGGATAACAGGCTGCTTCATCGCTGGAATGTACGCTTGAACAATCCCCGCCCGGACAGGCACTTAGCGCCCCCAACAGGTCAATTTCTGCAAAGAATTCAATGTAATCACCGGGGCGCACCGGGCTGGCCTTCATGAAATACTGCCCGGTGTCGCGGGTAAACCCGGTACACATGAAGACGTTCAAAACGTCATGTACGTGGGCCTCGGCCTCGCTCAGCTTCATACCAGTTTCATCGGCCAGCGCGCGGGTCAGATTGGAATGACAGCAATGGTGATACTGCCCACCGCTTAACAGGTTGTTGGTATAGGGGTCGCATCGCGTACCGATCACATCATGCACTGAGCCACCAAACGTATCTTTCCCGTACCAGTTCAGCGTGTCCGCAGTGATCGTCGCCATTGGCCGCAAATGCGGAAAACCTGACCACATCCTGTCACCGGTTGTCAGATGTGTGCCATGCAGGGCGCGGGATTTACCGGAATAAAACCTTTCGGAAATATCCTGCCCATTCCAAAGGTTCAGATCACCAACTTGTGGTCCCTGAACGGACGAAATGCGAAAGTAATTCCCCGCAGATACGCGAAAACATCGCGCATCACGGGCTGGCATCAAGATCTCATTAACCTTTACAGCCCCCGCCCGGGCGGCCCCGTAAGCAGCCAAATCTGGCTGTTGCAGCCCTTCCACCGGGTAACAAATAACTGGTTTCAGCAACCGTCGCGTCTCGGCATCCGGAGGGGGATTAGCCCCGTCAATATCCCACTTAGACTGGCTCAATCAGGCCTCCTGCTCTGGCCCGTACAAATCCTCATTGCGGGCCAGATACGTTGTGCCTGCCAACGCGGTAAACGCAAGCAACCATAAAACGAAACCCAAGCGAGCGAAGCATATCTGACCCTTGCGTTGTTAGGAGTTATCTCTGTTCTATCAAGCCTTTAGCTGGTGAAGCAACTATAACGTACCAAATCACCCGGTCTTTGGTTTGTCCCGCAAACAGATATCGGGTGCCTTATCATTTTCGCAGGCGATCTCTGCTCCGCAAAACGCGCAGACATACAGGCCCCGTGCCCGATCCTGCCGCCATCGGCAGTCGCGGGTCAAACGGGAAGTTTTGAAACGGTAAAACATCAGCGCGATAACGACGATGATCAGGGGGATGAACAGAGGCATGTTAGTGTGGTTTCACTGCGTCGATCCCAGCCCCGCTGACTTCAAACCACCCGCTCAATCATCATTTTCTTGATCTCAGCAATAGCCTTGGCCGGGTTCAGCCCCTTGGGACAGGTATTGGTGCAGTTCATAATCGTGTGGCAACGGTACAGCTTGAACGGATCTTCCAGCTCATCCAGACGTTCACCGGTAGCCTCATCCCGGCTGTCAATAATCCAGCGATACGCGTGTAACAGGGCCGCCGGGCCGAGGTAGCGGTCAGAGTTCCACCAGTAGCTCGGGCAGGACGTGGAACAACAGGCGCACATTACACATTCATATAGCCCATCCAGCTTTCCACGATCTTCGATCGACTGCTTCCATTCCTTCGCCGGCCGGTTGGTTTTGGTTTCCAACCACGGCATTATGCTGGCGTGTTGCGCATAAAAATGCGTCAGGTCCGGGATCAGATCACGCACAACTTCGGTGTGGGGCAGCGGATAGATTTTCACGTCACCCTTGATCTCATCCATGCCATAAATACAGGCCAGCGTGTTGATCCCGTCGATGTTCATTGCACAGGAACCACAGATACCTTCGCGGCAAGACCGGCGGAAACTTAGCGTTGGATCAATCTCACTTTTGATCTTGATAAGTGCGTCCAGAACCATTGGGCCGCAGGTATCCGTGTCAACGAAATAGGTATCGACCCGCGGGTTTTCACCATCATCCGGTGTCCAGCGATAGATCGAAAACTTGCGCAGATTGGTRGCCCCGGCCGGTTTCGGCCAGATTTTMCCAACACGAACACGGCTGTTTTTAGGGAGCGTCAGTTCGACCATGCTGTAACCCTTCTTTACTTGCGTTAATATGGGCCGCACGGTTTTCCTTGCGTACCACCAGTTTTAAACCAGACCAGATTTCATCCACCGCGCAGACTTTCACATCCACCAGCACATCCAAAAACGCCCGATCCCGGATCACATCTTCGCTTATATAGGTGGGCACTTTGGACGCCTTCCTGGGCAAAGGCGTGGCGGAATATCCTGTCGAGGTCATGTTTTCAATCCCTCGTACAAAGCTGTTATTTTCGACACCATCAACCTCTATCCCAGAATTGAACCAAGTGCATTTTGGGCTAAGCACTGTGAAGTTGCCGGTCGGCTCGCTATTTCCAGAACCAGAGAAACAGCGGCGTCATTGGTCCTGTCCAAAGCCGACTGCGCGAGGCGAAATAATTCGTCGCTTGAAGAATTGTCGATAATACAATTCGTATAAGGGGCCGCATTCACGCCGGGAAACTGCTGTTGTACCGCAGAATTGACGACGCCCTTGGCTACCTCACGACTGGTTTGTTCAACTAGAATATTCGAGGTTTCACAACCCGCGAACAGCAGAAAGACGAACCCTGAAATCAGAATAYTTTTCATTCAATACACCCGCTTTTTCGGCGCGATCTTCTTCAAGTCAATCCCGCCGTCTTTTTCCGCCGTCAGCGGTTTCACATGCACATCGCGGTAGGTCAGCTTGACCTTATTCCCCTTAACCCATGCCAGTGAATGCTTGCGCCAGTTCTTGTCATCTCTGTCCGGGTAGTCCTCATGCGCGTGGGCGCCSCGGCTTTCCTTGCGCGCCTCTGCGCCAACAATGGTGGCCAAAGCATTGGGCATCAGATTGGTCAGTTCCAGCGTTTCCATCAGATCAGTGTTCCACACCAGTGAGCGGTCGGTTACGCTAAGATCATCAATCTTCGCCGCCACCACTGCCATTTTTTCGCAACCCTCTGCCAGCGTTTTATCGGTGCGAAAAACAGCCGCGTCTTCCTGCATGGTTTTCTGCATCTCAAGGCGCAGATCAGCCGTCGGCACCGATCCACTGGCGTGGCGCAGCCCGTCAAAACGATCCAGCGCTGCGTCAATTGAAGCCTCATTCAACTTGGGGTTAGCTTGTGCAGGGTCCACAATCTCACCAGCCCGAATTGCCGCCGCGCGCCCGAACACCACCAGATCAATCAGGCTGTTTGATCCCAGCCGGTTAGCGCCGTGAACCGATGCGCAACCTGCTTCGCCTACAGCCATCAGCCCCGGTGAGATTGCATCATGATCCTTGGCGGTCGGCTTTAGAACCTCCCCCCAGTAATTCGTCGGAATACCGCCCATATTATAGTGTACTGTCGGCAAAACCGGGATCGGTTCGCGGCTCAGATCAACCCCTGCAAAAATGCGCGCGCTTTCGGATATACCGGGAAGCCGCAACGCCAGTGTTTCCGGTGGCAGGTGGTTCAGGTGCAGATGGATATGGTCCTTATTCGGCCCAACCCCGCGCCCCTCGCGGATTTCAAGCGTCATACAGCGGGAAACCACGTCGCGCGACGCTAGGTCCTTATATGTCGGGGCGTAGCGTTCCATGAACCGCTCGCCTTCCGAATTGGTCAGATAACCACCCTCACCGCGCGCGCCTTCGGTGATCAGCGTGCCCGCCCCGTAAATCCCGGTCGGGTGGAACTGCACAAACTCCATATCCTGTAACGCCAGACCAGCGCGCGACACCATACCATTGCCGTCACCGGTGCAGGTATGCGCAGACGTGGCGCTAAAGAACGCGCGCCCATAACCGCCCGTCGCCAGCACTGTCATCTTGGCGTTGAAAACATGGATCGTGCCGTCATCCAGCTTCCAGCAAACCACACCCTGACAGGTGCCATCGCTGCCCATGATAAGATCAATGGCGAAATATTCGATATAAAATTCGGCGTTGTGCTTTAGCGACTGGCCATAAAGTGTGTGCAATATCGCGTGGCCGGTGCGGTCCGCGGCGGCGCAGGTACGCTGCACCGGCGGGCCTTCGCCAAATTCGGTTGTGTGGCCACCAAACGGGCGCTGGTAAATGTTGCCCTCTTCGGTGCGCGAAAACGGCACGCCGTAAT
>NVTR01000022.1 GCA_002732955.1 Marinosulfonomonas sp. | reverse complement strand
CCATCCGCAAAAATATGTACCTTAGCCGGGTCAGCCGTTAGCGATACTTTTCTGCCACGCAGATCATGGACAATACCTGGCAGTTTGGCGATCACCGGGGCCGCGCCGGCAACCGGTTCAAAATGAATTTGCGTCACCTCGCCCAATAATTCGGTAAAATTGATCAGGCCTACGAAAATCGGGTCAGTTTTGGTGACCTTAAAATCCTCGGGGCGAACGCCGATATTTACCGCCCTCCCCATGTCGTCAGTTTCACTGGGAATATCCGACACGACCTGCCCGCCGTTAGATAATTCGACACGCGTTTGCTTACCGGTTTTACTGATCTTCCCAGGCAACAGGTTCATCGCAGGGGAGCCAATGAATTGCGCGACAAATTCGTTTTCGGGCCGCTCATACAAATCCAGCGGCGTGCCTACCTGGGCGATACCTTTATTGGCTAAAACCACAATACGGCTGGCAAGCGTCATCGCTTCCACCTGATCATGGGTTACATAAATCATCGTGCTTTCGGGCATCGATTCCTTGAGCTGCGCAATTTCAATCCGGGTCGCGACGCGCAAGGCTGCATCCAGATTTGAAAGCGGCTCATCAAACAAATAGACCTTTGGGTCGCGCACGATTGAGCGCCCAATCGCCACCCGTTGCCGTTGCCCGCCAGACAGGGCCTTGGGCAGGCGATCCAGATAATCTTCCAGCTGCAAAATTTTCGCCACCTTGTCTATTGCGGCATCAATTTCTTCTTTTGGCTTCTTGGCGATTTTCAAAGCGAACGACATATTATCGCGCACGSWCATATGCGGATAAAGAGCGTAKGATTGGAAMACCATSGCGATSCCGCGTTCGGACGGTGGTATATCATTGACCACGTCACCATCAATTTCCAATGTGCCGCTGGTGATTTTTTCCAACCCCGCCACCATCCGTAGCAGGGTGGATTTACCACAACCGGACGGGCCAACGAATACAATCAATTCACCGGTTTTAATGTCGAGATTGATGTTTTTAAGAACTTCAACATCGCCGTATGATTTGGCAATATCGGTAAATTTCAGGTCGGCCATTTCGCCACCCTCCCCTTTTTATCCTGTCTTCAATGCCAGGCATGGCTGCCATGGCCCCAGATTTACAATTCCGTYAGCGCCYGCRTGGGCRCARTTCAGTTCCTGGCCGATCTGGGTCCACTTTCCTGCRGGCARRCGGGCATAWCCRGGCTCATSRCTAATRTTGAATGCRCAAAATATWACTTCGTTSCCRMAGSTGCGRATGAACTGCARGACATTCCCGTCARCMGACATCRCTGACTGYTCACCMAGKATCAGYGMKYGGTGTGCRTGGCGAAAACTGATYGCRCGCCGGTAATGGTGCAAKATCGAAGTTGGRTCAGCTTCTGACGCSGCGACAGAGCTGTGCAGATGCTCACTTGGSACCGGCAACCAKGTSCGSCCRGMGGTRGAAAACCCRCCRTTYTGRTTKGAYTCRGTCCARACCATYGGYGTGCGACAGCCATCRCGACCCTTATAYTCCGGCCAGAATTCTATGCCATATGGGTCTTGYAGATCGTCAAAWGGAACKTCSGCCTGTTGCAGTCCCARYTCTTCRCCCTGATAAATACAGGCTGACCCACGCAGACACATCAGCATTGTCATGAATAGCCGCTCGGCTGATGGTGTAAGCGACCAGCGGGTGGCATGGCGTTCAACATCGTGGTTGGAATAAGCCCAGCAGGCCCAGCCATCGGCGGCGACTTCGCCGACACGGGCGAACACATCGGCGATCACCTGCGCGGTCGGCATTTCCCCGGACAGCAGTTCAAAGGCATAACACATCTGCATCAGGTCATCCCCGGCAGTGTATTCCCCCAACAGTTCCAGCCCGCGTTGCGCATCACCGATTTCACCAATGGCGGCGGCATTGTAGGGTTCCATCACCGCCCGAAGACGGCGCAGGAATTCCAGATTTTCCGGTTGGTTCTTGGAGTAGATGTGTTCCTGATGATTATAGGGGTTCACYGCRGGYGCRATTGTRTGATTGCGCAACTCTGGTGCCAGGGCAGGATTATCACGCAGTTGTTTGTCGGCATAATAGAAGTTGATCGTGTCGAGACGGAAACCATCGACACCACGCTCCAGCCAGAAACGGGCTACATCCAGCAGGTTTTCCTGAACCGCAGSTTCGTGGAAATTCAGATCGGGTTGTGAGGTCAGAAAATTATGCAGGTAATACTGACAACGGCGCGCGTCCCAATGCCAGGCSGAACCTCCGAATATGGATAGCCAGTTGTTCGGCGGGGTGCCGTCAGGTTTGGCATCGGCCCAAACGTACCAATTGGATTTTGGATTATCTTTTGATTTTCGGCTCTCTATAAACCAAGGATGCTGATCAGAGGTGTGACTAAGCACCAGATCAATCATCACTTTCAGGCCAAGTTCATGGGCGGTGTCTATTACGGCGTCAAAATCAGACAGCGAGCCAAACATCGGGTCAACATCGCGGTAGTCCGAAACGTCGTAGCCAAAGTCTTTCATCGGGGACTTGAAAAATGGCGAAATCCACACTGCGTCCACACCAAGCGACGCGATATAGGGCAACCGCTGCACGATCCCCAGCAAATCGCCAATGCCGTCGCCATTGCTGTCCTGAAAACTACGGGGGTAAACCTGATAGATCACGGCCCCACGCCACCAATCCCTGTTCAGGGCTGCCTCAGTTCGTGGGTTTATTGCCTGCACAACGCTCATGTTTTGAAACTCACCTATTTAACCGAGCCAGCCATCAGGCCACGTACCAGATATTTTTGCATTGCAAAGAAAACCAYCAGCGGCACAGCGATGGAAACGAAGGCAGATGTTGCYARTATTTCCCAGTTCCCGCCGCGGGTTCCCAGCAGCTCGACTATTTGTTTGGTCATAACGGTGGTTTCYCCTGTCGAGTCGATCAGGAACACCAATGCGACMAGCARGTCRTTCCAAGTCCAGAGGAACTGAAATATTGCGAARGATGCCAGGGCAGGAAAACTAAGCGGCAGGATGATTTTSACRAAAATCTGAAAYTCKGTCGCSCCRTCCACRCGRGCATTTTCGATRATATCCCGTGGCAGCCCCACCATATAATTTCGCAGCAGATAGATCGCCAAGGGCAATCCAAACCCGGTATGCGCCAGCCATGCCCCAAGGTAGCCTTTGCCGATGCCAATTTCGTTGTGAAGTTTCAGCAGCGGGATCAGGGCCAATTGCAAAGGAACCACTAATAACCCGACAATTGCGGCAATCAACAACGCGCGCCCCGGAAATTCCATCCACGCCAAGGCATATGCTGCAAAAGCTGCTATCAAAATCGGKATGATCGTCGCCGGAATGGTCACCGTGAGCGTGTTGAAAAACGCCTTGGTCATCCCTTCACGGTTATTTGGATCCAACAAAACATTTTTGTARTTGTCCAGGGTRAATTCGGGTGGTGTTTTTGCAGTGACAAAAATCCGCTGACCACGGCTGCCGGAAAATGGTTCGGTGTTGGTTAATCTGTAGTGCCCACCTACCGAAACKGTAATGTCRCCRCCTTTAACCAATGGCCCAGTGTCGCCCGCAGTAAAAGCGTYGATCGCCTTAGACGACACACCGAAAACGGAAATTTCTACTTCTTTGCCCTCTTCAAACAGCTCGCCTTCTATCACATAAAGATCCCCTTCCTGCACTTGYARCTCTGGCGCATCAGCGCGCAGSACAAGGTTTTGTACCGACGGGAACATCGCTTTCCACCAGCCRCTGGTGGAAATCTGRTCCGCCGTGCGAAAVGACGAAACAAACAAWCCGACCGTCGGGAACAGCCACAAAGCAACCAGCACAACGACTGAAATATGAACTGCCCATGTCAGGCTTGATTTTGATCCGGCAATATTATCCATATCCCCGCCCCCCTACTGCATTTCTTTGCGCGCATTGCGCACATTCCAGACCAGTATTGGCGTGACCAGCAACATGATCACCATGGCGCTKGCCGACCCCACACCCCAGTCATTGGCGCGAAACAGYTTGTCGAACATGTAATTTGCCAGAACCTGCGTTTGCCACTGGCCGTTGGTCATCGCGAAYACGATATCAAAGACCTTCAGCACAACGATGGTGATGGTGGTCCAGACGACGACGATTGTCCCCATRATCTGYGGCACYTTRATCTTRAAGAACACCTGAAACGGGTTGGCCCCATCCACAATTGCGGCCTCAATGGTTTCCTCGGGGATACCRCGCAGGGCCGCMGACAGAATRACCATCGCAAACCCGGTTTGAATCCACACCARCACAACCATCAGGAAAAGATTGTTCCAGATTGGAATTGTAAGCCATGTTTTGGGCTGCTCACCACCCAGCCAAAGATAAAGCGCGTTCAGGATGCCGATCTGATCCTGCTCTATCGGGCGCGTATCATATATCAGCTTAAATATCACCGCCGCACCAACGAAAGAGATCGCCATCGGCATGAATATCAGCGATTTAGCGATATTTCCCCAACCGATCCGGTCGGTCAGTTGCGCCGCTAACAATCCGAACGCAGTCGAAAATGCGGGAACGATCAGCAGCCACATACCGTTGTTTATCAGGGCTTCCCAGAATTTTGGCTCACCCATCATTTGCCGGTAATTGTCTAAACCTACCCAGTTGAATTGGGTTGWTCCATCCGGCAGGGTCACCCTTTCTGTCAGGGACAGACGCAGGGTTTCAACAACCGGATACGCCARATAAAGGCCAAGCGCCAAAACGGCAGGAAGTACAAACARCCACGGGCGCACCATRTTGGCGCGGGTAATATTTCGCCCGGCATTTGGGCCGCGYGCGGGAAATAGTACTTTGTCCAGAAACTGGTTGGAAAAATAAAAGTAACCAACGCAACCGCCGACGCCTACGATTATTGTGATTAGTCCCTGTAATGCCGGGTGCATGGCCGGATCCTTCCAATGACTAGATCAGAAAAAACTTAACAATGGCAAATTGGGAAACCCGAGCGATACGGACGGATTTCCCCTTATAGTCTTTACGCTTACTTAAGCGCGTCCCACGATGCCTGAATTTCGTCAGCAACCGCTTTGGCGTCTTTGCCGCCAGCATAATCAACCATGCCAGTCCAGAAAGASCCTGCACCAACRCCGCCTGGCATCAGGTCRGAACCATCAAAACGAAAGGTCGTTGCACCAAGAAGAATGTCRTTCATCTTACGCARTGTTGGATCGCTGAACACGCTGGCATCAACACCTTTGTGCGGGGTCAGGAAGCCTTTGCGTGCCATCCATGTCTCATGGGCAATCGGTGTTTTCAGGAACTCAATAAGTTCATGTGCTCCGGCACTATCGTTGGTGATCCCCCAGACCGTACCAGCACCCAGAACAGGGGCGCCAAGGTCTTTACCCGCATAGGCCGGGAARTARAAGAAATCAGCGTCTTCGCCAACAACAGTTCCATCCGGGAAGAAAGCCGGAATAAATGACGCCTGACGGTGCATATAGCACTGGGGTGGCGAGCTAAACATGCCCTTCGGGCTGTCACGGAAATCGGTGGATGCAACAACACCGGCACCACCCGCGACGTAGGCATCGTTTCTGGCGAATGCACCAAATTCCTCAATTGCTGCGACAATGCGCGGATCATTAAACGGGATTTCGTTGGTCACCCAGCCGTCATAAACCTCTGGTGGTTGCGTGCGCARCAGCAGGTCTTCGACCCAGTCGGTTGCTGGCCAACCCGTTGCACCACCTGATCCCAGACCAATGCACCATGGTGTGCCGCCGTCCGCTACGATCTGATCGGTCAGAGCCTTCAGATCCTCCATTGTGGTTGGAATGTCGTAACCGGCATCTTCAAAGTTTTCCGGAACATACCAAACCAGTGATTTCACATCGATCTTGTAGAAAAACCCAAACAGTTCATCCGCGCCAGCCGGGTTTGCATACGTACCAAGATCGACCCAGGACTGGCCCGCTGCATAGTTTTCCAGGATCCAGTCAGCGGTCCCGTCTGCCAGCGGCGTCAGAAAGCCACGTCCAGCCATGTCAGCAGCCAGACCGGGTTGTGGAAATACCGAAACGTTCGCGGCTGAACCGGCCTCTGCATCAACAAGGATTTGCTGCTCAAAACTGTCGGAACCGACGTAACGCACGTCATTGCCCGACTGTTCTGCAAATACCGCCAGTACCGCTTCGACGTTTTCCTGATCCGGGCCAAGCCACGGGCCAAACACGGTTATTTGCTCTGCTGATGCCATTCCGGCACTTAGAGCCAGCGTCGCTGCGCCAGCATATAAAACATATTTCATGGATATCCTCCCAAGTGGTGCCCTATCGAGCGCCTGTAGATCTACGCCAACCGCGATTCGGATTTTCCCAAAGCGCTTTGGATAAATTTAGCGTCAAGCATTCCTCACCACCTGTCAATCCAAATCTCACAGTTACCCAGCTTTTACTGATAATATTTCAATTACAGTCCATGTAATCGGAAAATCGACCTTTGACCTTTTCAAATTAGACACCTAGTATTCTTCTGCAATTTGAAAGCGCTTTGGAAGTATGAACCTCAAGGAACTATCTAGCATTCTGGGATTATCCCAAACCACGGTCAGCCGGGCTCTAAACGACTATCCTGAAGTTAGCGACGCGACGCGGCGTCGGGTCAAAGAATTTGCGTACAAACACAATTACAGCCCCAACACCCGCGCCAAGGGTCTTGCGACGGGGCGTTCAATGGCCATCGGTCACGTTATTCCAATCTCTACGCAGCATGAAATCGTAAATCCTGTATTCGCAGATTTTATAGCGGGTGCGGGCGAGGTTTATTCAAGCAAAGGATATGACATGCTGCTGTCGGTCGTTTCTGATGACGATGAAGCGGGTGCCTATCGCACTTTGGCCGCAAAGGCATCGGTTGACGGCGTTATCGTTCATGGTCCCCGCCCAGACGACCCACGCATCAAGCTTCTGAAAGAACTTGATCTGCCCTTTGTTGTCCATGGRCGCGCTGACGAAAACAAAGCTGATTACAATTGGGTCGATGTCAATAATCGCCGTTCATTCCAGCGCGCCACCGAATTTCTTCTTAATCTGGGGCATCGCCGAATTGCGTTAATTAACGGGCTGGAAACCATGGATTTCGCCAGCAGACGCCGCGACGGATATCTGACAGCACTTTTAGCCCGTGGGATAAAACCAGATGCAGACATGATGGTTTCAGAGGAAATGACTGAAGATTTTGGCTTTCGCAGTGCTATCAACATGCTGGGATATGATACAAGGCCACCAACGGCCTTTCTGGTATCWTCGATGATTACCGCCATCGGYGTASGACGCGCCATCGCCGATATGGGCAAGGAAATGGGCCGCGATGTATCGGTGGTCATCCATGACGACGAATTGTCTTACCTGCGCAACGGCACCGATATCCCGATATTTACCGCCGCGCGCTCATCTGTTCGCCAAGCTGGTCGTATCTGTGCTGAAACGCTGCTTAACATAGTGAACYACCCTCAGGATGATGCGCAACACATTCTTATGGAAACAGAATTAACGGTTGGGGAAAGCACCGGCCCCTTACAGATATCCGTATAGCTGGCATGTTGAATCGCTCTGATTTCCCAAATTCATTTGTCTTTGGCGCGGCGACGTCCGCCTACCAGATTGAAGGCCATTCATTTGGCGGGGCCGGTCAGACCCATTGGGATCAGTTTGCTCATGTTCCGGGAAATGTTGTGAATGGTGAGAACGGATCAATCGCCTGCGATCACTACCATCGATACCAGGAAGATCTGGATTTTCTTATTGGATTTGACGCCTACCGGTTTTCCACAAGCTGGGCCCGGGTGCTGCCCGAGGGGCGTGGTACGGCAAATCAGGCTGGCCTCGATTTTTATGACCGCCTTGTAGACGCTGTGCTTGAACGCGGGTTGCAGCCTTTCCTGACTTTGTATCACTGGGAACTGCCCGCWGCTTTGTCGGATCTTGGCGGCTGGAGCAACCGGGACATCGCTGGTTGGTTTGGCGATTACACTGATATTGTCATCGCGCGTCTTGGCGAYCGTCTTGCATCTGTCGCCACAATTAATGAACCCTGGTGYGTCGCCTATCTTTCTCATCACCTCGGACATCATGCCCCGGGCAAAAYCGATCTGGCCGCAGCAGCGTGTTCGATGCACAATGTTCTGCTGGCTCACGGCGAATCCCTGCAACGTATGCGCGCATCCGGGCAGGAAAATCTGGGCATTGTACTAAATTTCGAACATGTTGAGCCCGAAGACAGTACCCCTGATACTGTAACAGCAACAAATAGTTACGACGCTATCTTAAACCAGTGGTTTGTGCAGGCGCTGACCAAAGGCAGCTACCCGCAAGCGGCCCTGTCCGGATTTATCCAACACATGCCCGATGGCTGGCAAGACGACATGGAAATGATTAGCAAGCCGCTGGATTGGCTGGGCGTGAACTATTATACCCGACAAATCATCGCGGCTGATCCCGGCGCCCCTTGGCCTTCCAACAAATCCGTATCAGGCCCTTTGAACAAAACTCAAATGAGCTGGGAAATTTACCCTGAGGGTCTTTACAAAGTTCTGGCCCGCCTGAAAAACGAMTATACCAATGACCTGCCTTTATATGTCACCGAAAACGGTATGGCCTGGAACGATCAGGTGATTGGCTTAGATGTAAATGACCCGGAACGTCTTGATTACTTTGACCAGCACCTTCGCGCCGTTCATCGCGCGCTAAACGACGGCGTGAACATTCAGGGCTATTTTTTCTGGTCGTTGTTGGATAACTTTGAATGGGCGTATGGCTATGATAAGCGTTTTGGATTGATTCATGTCGATTTYAAAACGCAGGTCCGAACGCCAAAGATGAGCTACAGAATGTTGAAAAAAGCCTTTGGGCGGGAAACAATAAATGACTAAACACCCCCCAAACCGCTACACRCTTGTTGCCGATATTGGTGGCACCAACACCCGGGTAGCGTTGGCCGAAGGCACCGCATTGCTGCCCGGCACTGTCACCAGGTTTTCCAACCGCGAATTTCCCGACCTGACCACCGTATTAGCCCGCTATATTGCAGAGCAGGGTGGCGTTAATTGTGCCGGTGCTTGTGTTGCTGTTGCCGGCCCGGTGCGTGACGGGATTGGGGCGCTGACAAATCTGGACTGGGCGATTGACCGCGAAACACTGGCGCAAGCAACCCAAGCGGAAACTGTCGCCATCCTGAATGATCTGCAAGCACAGGGACACGCATTGGGATTTTTGCAAAAGTCGGCGCTTACACCGCTAATACCGGGCAAAGAYAACGACCCGCGTTCGGCAAAACTTGTTATCGGCATCGGCACCGGATTCAATATCGCCCCGGTTTACGACACTGATCATGGGCGTCTGGTGCCGCCCTCTGAATGTGGACATTCCAACCTGCCGGTCCAAAACACCGATGATCTGGAATTCTATAATTTCGTTAAAAAGAGCAGCGGGTTTTGCGCTGTAGAAGACGCACTTTCAGGGCGCGGTCTGGAACAAATTTATAGCTGGCATGGGTATCGGGAAAACGACCAGCRCRATCTTTCTGCACCCGATATCATGCAATCCGTTGCRTCAGGCACCGACCYGCGCGCAGAAAAGACCGCTCGGATGTTTGCCCGTATTCTGGGCGAAGTGGTTGGGAATCAGTCCCTTATCCACCTGCCCTTTGGTGGCGTCTATCTTGTGGGCGGCGTTTCAAGGGCTATTGCCCCTTACCTGAACAGGTNTGGCTTCAACGATGCTTTCCGCRATATGGGCCGGTTCCAGGACTTCATGGACAATTTCTCAGTGTGGGCAATTGAAGACGACAATGCAGCACTGATCGGTTGCGCCAGACACCTCCACGCACTGGGTTARATATTCAGACCATTACGCAAAGTAGTTCAAACATTATTGACGCGCCCAGGTAGGCTGTACCTCCACTGCTGTCGAATGGCGGTGATACCTCTACCAGATCAGCGCCGATGATGTTCAGTCCGGCCAGTTCTCGTACCACCTGCAATGCCTGAAAGGAATTGGGGCCACCTACCTCTGGTGTACCGGTTCCCGGTGCAAATGCCGGATCGATGAAATCAATATCGTAGGAAACATAGGTCGGTTTGTCGCCAACAATTTCACGCGCTTCCGCCATGACATCCGCRACTCCGCGCTCAAAGAACTCTTCGATTGCAATCACCCGCACACCAACGTCGCGCGCGAAATCACGGTCTTCGGTATCATAAGCGGTGCCACGGATACCGATCTGAACCACACGCTTTGGATCAAGTAATCCTTCCTCAACAGCCCGGCGAAACGGTGTGCCATGGGTGTACATAGTTCCGCCGAAGTAACTGTGGAAAAGATCAGTGTGGCTGTCRAAATGCACCATACCCAAAGGYCCGTCACTGGCCAGAGCGCGCAAAATTGGCAGTGAGCACAAGTGATCGCCCCCTGCGGTCARCGGYCTGATACCTGCGGCCTTCACCCGCAGATAATACGATTTCATTCTYTCCARACTGTCCATCAGATCGGCCGGGTTTGGTGTCACATCGCCCAGATCAGCGCAGTTCAATGCCTCAAACGGACGAACACCRTTGGCCCCATTTTCGGCGCGTATCATGGTAGACATGTCCCTTAACTGACGTGGCCCGTGCCGCGGGCCAGGCCGGTTGCTGGTTCCACCATCCCAGGGCGCGCCAATTAAACCAATCTGAACCTCWYYTATTCGTGGATGGTCAAACGGCACATAGGGCAGACGCATAAACGTCGCCACACCTGCAAAYCTTGGCAATTCAAAACCTGATACCGGTTTGAAAAAATCGTCAGCCATTTCAAGGTCCCCTTCTTCTTRTTGTGAATACTCGCGCCGCAGGCTCTGCCCCGCAGGGGCGTATCTAATGGCCCGCAGGGCCTCCAATTCTTTAGTCCCGGGCCCACCAGTCAACTGGTTTCAATCGCTCTCGCCTGCCCCGGTTGCGTTCCCAATACCGCGCCAATCCGGGCCACCGGCCAATTGCAAGCCGGACCCATAACCGATCAAGCCATGAACCGCGCCGGTTAAACGGGCAAACCCGCATACATATGGCGCAGTCTGTCTTTATTTTGGTCCAATAGCCAAAACATGCTTCACAATTGGCCGACCATTTCTTGACCCCCTTGATGGTGGAAGGGCTATCCTTCCCGATATCTGGCCCCCCAAACGGCAACGCCTTTGGCGGACAAGCATCGGCGCAGACCGTACATTTTGTACAATACTTCGCCAACCCGAGCCTAAGCGGCACATCAGTTGCAATTGGCATATCTGTAAATATTTTTGAGAACCGTACCCGCGGTCCAAACTCAGGTGTCAGCACCATCTGATTGCGACCATATTCACCCAARCCAGCCTTGATCGCATAGGGRATTACCAGTGCCGTATCGTTCATTGACGCTATCGCCTGAAAACCGAGGTTGCGGATATAAGCAGCCAACTGAATACAGATCGCSGCCTCATGGCTGTATTCACGCCCGGTCGCGGTTCCCGCCAGCGCCGAAGGATAGGTTTCCACCAGATCAAAATCCATCGCGTGGCCCATGACRATCACATGGCTTAATCCCTCGGGCAGGTCATTATCAACCGGYGTCATGTCACGGGTATCCGGGCGCTTGGTGTAATGCCAACGYTGRTCAATMARGGTGACMCCCACCAGATCGGCGCCAAACAACCTGGCTATACGCTTAATTTCRCGCGCCTCATCTTCAGCAGTTCCSAGTTCAACCCGCGTGCCAGCCACCGGAGTGTCACACTCAATAGCACCCTGAAAGCCCTCGCGCAGGCCCCGCTCAGCGCCACGCCCGGAAATGATATCACTGATGATCCACGACGCATTGCGCAGCGCAAAGTCCCGCTGCGTAAAGCCAGCACCACGACGCGGTGCCGCTTCCATGCGATAACTGGCGAAAAAGGCWTCGCTATCTTTTGTTTGAATTTCCGGGTCCCAGAAAGCGCGGGTGAACATATCATCCATCTGGCTGAAACGTTCAAAATTCTCGGTGATTTCAAACCCCGCCTGCTGGTCACTTTCCAGCAACCAGTCAGCRGTCTGTTCCGAATTTTCAGGCCATGCCAAAAGGAAATTCCTTGCAGTTCACCCCAGACCTAGCCAGACTTTCGGGTCGCAAGCAAGAGGTTCGTTTCACTTACCGACACCCCGTCAAGACGCCGGATTGACGCCAATACCAGATCCAAAGATTCCAACGTATCGGTGCCAAATTCAACGATTAAGTCCCATTTTCCATTGGTTGTGTGGACAGCGGTGATTTCGGTAATTCCACGCAACTGGCGAACAATCCGGTCTGCGCCGCGYCCYTCAATTCCGATCATCATCAATCCCCGCACCGCAGAAGTGGCGTGATCGCCTTTGGTCACCACCGTGAAACCAATGATTTCATCGGCCTGCTGCAACCGTTCAATCCTTGTGCGAACCGTTGCGCGGGACACACCAAGCTCACCCGCCATATCTGACAGGGCGGCCCGTGAATTATGCCGCAGCAGGCTAATAATACGATTGTCCAAAACGTCCATTATACACCATTTTTARTACCACTTTGATATATAGCATACCATATTGCACAATTTGCTTACTGACAATACCGCCAAAATGGTCAACYCTTCAGATACAGGAGTGAACYATGCAACATCTACATTGCCACCTTGTYGGCGCACCCGTCGACAGCGGAAAACGACGTACTGGCTGCCTTATGGGGCCTGACGCTTACCGCACCGCCGGGTTAGGTGACGCCTTGGCAGATTTAGGTCACGAGGTCACAGACCATGGCAATCTGGCAACCCCAGCAATACAGGACCAACCAACACCCGTTGGTCAAATCCATGCGATGAAACGAACCATTGGCTGGACAGCATCCATTATGGCCAAAGCTGAAAGTGCAATGGAAAACGGCCTGCCGATTTTCCTTGGCGGCGACCACAGCCTTTCATTGGGTTCTCTTACCGGTGTTGCTGCSTACGCTGCAAAAAATAAACAGCCGCAATTTGTTCTRTGGCTGGATGCCCACACYGAYTTTCACACMCCYAAAACCACYGCTTCGSGCCACTTGCATGGAACACCACTTGCCTACGCAACCGGGCAAGCTGGATTTGACGGATTTCCCCCGGTGYCGGCCCCGGTGCCGCAGGAAAACGTTTGTATCATCGGACTGCGTTCCGTTGACCGGCCCGAGAGGCGCGCACTTGAAGCCAGTGATATTTTATATCACGATATGCGGTCCATTGACGAAAATGGCATCAGTCGCCCGTTGGCTGCATTTCTGGAAAAAGTTTCCGGTGCAAATGGTGCATTACATGTATCACTCGATGTTGATTTTCTGGACCCTTCTTTTGCCCCRGCGGTCGGAACGACCGTTCCCGGAGGAGCGACATTACGGGAAGCGCACCTGATAATGGAAATGTTGCATGACAGTGCGTTAATGACGTCGCTTGATCTGGTAGAGCTGAACCCGTTTCTGGACGAACGCGGTCGTACAGCGCAGTTGATGGTTGATCTTGCGGCTTCGGCGCTTGGTCGGCGTGTCTTTGACCGCCCAACCCGCGCCTATGATTGATCGGATAGTTTGATGATAAATAAACCTTCGCCCCTCGCGCTCGTTCCCTTTGTCAGCGTCGAACACATGATGAAGCTGGTGCATCACATCGGCCTTGAAACCGTTCTGCAAGACCTGACTGATTACGTGGAAGCGGATTTCAAAAGATGGGAAATTTTCGATAAAACGCCCCGTGTCGCCAGCCATTCCGCCGAAGGGGTGATTGAGCTGATGCCCACCTCGGACGGGGAAGTATATGGCTTCAAATACGTCAACGGCCACCCGAAAAACACCCGCGAWGGYCGCCAGACCGTRACGGCATTTGGTTTGCTGGCAGATGTCGAAACCGGATATCCTGTTTTGCTTTCGGAAATGACCCTGTTGACAGCGATGCGTACTGCGGCAACTTCGGCGATGGCCGCGCGCCATCTCGCACCTAAGGGCGCGAAAACTATGGCGATGATCGGCAATGGGGCGCAATCGGAATTTCAGACATTGGCGATGAAGACCGTGGTCGGGATCGATACCGTGCGGCTTTATGATATTGACGCCGCGGCCACCCTGAAATGCGCCGCCAATTTGAAAAATCATGGATTGACGATCATCCATTGCAATTCGCCAGAGGAAGCAATCGAAGGTGCGCAGATCATCACCACCTGTACAGCGGACAAACAATGCGCCACCATTTTGACCGATAATATGGTCGGWTCCGGTGTCCATATWAACGCCATTGGCGGCGATTGCCCGGGCAAAACCGAGTTGCACCGGGACATCCTGCTGCGRTCCGACATTTTCGTCGAATACCCACCACAGACCCGGATAGAAGGTGAAATTCAGCAACTSGAYCCGGACCACGAGGTTACCGAGTTGTGGCAAGTAATCACCGGACAAAAACCCGGGCGCCGGGACGCGCGCCAGATCACCCTGTTTGACAGCGTCGGATTCGCGATCGAAGATTTTTCCGCCCTGCGTTACGTGCGCGAAAAGATTAAGGACACGCCCTATTTCCAAAATCTGGATATGTTGGCTGACCCGGATGATCCGCGGGACTTGTTTGGGATGCTGCAGCGATCTGGCTKACCACTGGCACAATTGAACCGAACCTAGGCGTCCAGTTCGGTATCCCAGTAAAGAAAATCAACCCAGGTTTCATGYAGGTGATTTGGTGGAAATTTCCGGCCCATATTGCGCAATTCTTCTGCACCGGGTCGACGCGGTKGTTTGCGCAGTTGCATACCTGCGTGTCGCAGGTTTCGCGCGCCTTTTGTCAGATTGCAGGGCGAACACGCGGCAACCACATTTATCCAACTGGTGATCCCGCCCTTTGAACGCGGAATTACATGGTCAAAGGTCAGATCACCCTTAGCGCCACAATACTGGCAACAAAATTCGTCGCGCAGAAACAAATTGAACCGGGTAAACGCAACCCGTCTTTGTGGCTTAACATATCCTTTCAGGACAACGACCGAAGGTATTTTTATCTCRATCGAAGGGCTGCGAACAACAGTGTCGTACTCGGCAACTATGTCCACCCGGTCAAGGTAGGCCGCCTTTACAGCTTCTTGCCATGGCCAAAGCGAAAGTGGGAAATACGACAGTGGTCGATAATCAGCGTTCAGGACCAACGCCGGGTGCTGGCGCAGACCCGCTGATTCTCGTACAAATTCTGTTCGGAATTCGCCAATCATCCGATCAACCTGAATTTAACGCACCTTTTCATTTCTGCTCCAGCAAAGGGGATCTGAGCCCTTCAATAATTTCAGACTATATATGGTGGCTCTAGGGTGACAACCCCTCAATATTTGGAGGAAAAATTCAATAAAATCTGCTTATTTCTCTCGGCCTTAACAAGATTATTCCAGCCCCARTCTTTCCCGCATGAATGCCAGCGCTACACTTAAGCCATCGGGTGCAATCCCGTGTCCGGTACCTTTCATCACATGGGCAAATACATCAAACCCGGCGCCCTGCAATGCCTCGGCAGCAGCAGGCAGGCTGGCCGGTGGCACCATGTCATCCTGATCACCATGGATAAGCAAAACAGGCGGGCGTGAAACGACCTCATCCTCCAGCAATTCCGGCTCTAACAATCGCCCCGAAAATCCAACAACTCCTGCCGCCTGTTCGGTACGCCGGGGTGCCACATGCAGAGCCATCATTGTGCCCTGCGAAAACCCGAACAGGATCATTCTTTCGGCGCCCAGCCTTTCGTCCATCAGCACCTGATCCAGATAAGCATTCAAATCATCCACGGCATTTTGCATCGAAGCGGCGGCAGCTTCTTCCGAAGAACCATCCAGCCAGGGGATTGGAAACCACTGATACCCCATTGGGTTGCCCAATGATTGCTCAGGCGCATCAGGGGCARCAAAAACGGTGCCCGGCATATATTCCGCCAGCGTGTCGGCCAGCCCTAACAAATCCTGACCATTGGCTCCGTAACCATGTAAAAAAACAACAACCTGTTTGCCCTGCCCGATTTCCGGCCCACGGCGCAAACTATCCAAAACCCGCGTCATCGCATCCCTTCCCGTTCATTCATCACCCGGTAGTATGCCCAGAGCGCGCGGGCCGCAACGCTGCGCCACGGCGACCACGCATTCGCCATTTCACGAAACACTTTTTCTGAGGGCCGGGCTTCCAGTTCAAACAGGTTTTTTGCCGCTTCCTGTAGTGCTAAATCACCTGGCGCAAATACATCCGCCCGGCCCAGCGAAAACATAGTGTAGACTTCCGCCGTCCAGGGKCCAATTCCWGTGAYTTCTGTTAGTCTTGCGACAACCTCATCATTWGGCAGGTCCCGCAGASCRGYATAATTTATCCCGGATTGCGCCAGTGCCCGAGCATACCGGATTTTCTGCCCGCTCAGCCCACAGGCGCGCAGATCATCGTCACYGGCCCAAACAATTTTTCGCGGCCCAGTCAANCCAGCCTTCTTTAGCCGCCCCCAGATAGAGTTCGCSGCGGCCACAGAAATCTGCTGGCTGACAATCGCATCRAGAAGCGCGGTAAAACCGTCTTTTCGCAATCGCAATGGCAGCGGGCCTGTGATGGAAAAAACATCAGCGAACCTTGGTTCMRCYTTGGCCARCCAGRTTGCACCTTCGACAAGGCATTCCGGCGAAGTAATAATGCGCCCGATCACGACAATGACCTAACCCAGTTCATTGCCTGTTCAACGGTTTCAACGCTTTTGCTCGCGGTTTGTTCGGGTCGCTCAATCATCACCACGGGGATACCAAGCTTGCGGGCGGCAGTCAGTTTGGTGGCGCTTGCTATACCCCCGGCATTTTTTACAACCAGCCAATCGACACCAATCCGGGCGAACAATTCTACTTCGTCGGCAACGCTAAACGGTGGCCTTCCCAAAAGGTATTCACCATTTGCAAACGGAAACGRGTGTTGGGRTSGATCAATTCGCCTGCATATGACCCGGCAACCGGAAAGATTTTCAAAGTCAGCCAGTGTTTTGCGCCCGGTGGCAAGAAATACGGTTGAGCCATCTGGAATATGCGTTGTGGCGTCTTGTTCTCTATCRATCGATATCCACTTGTCACCCGGACCAGGTATCCAGGGTGGTCGCAACAATTGTAGATATGCCAAACCGGTACGCGCGGCGATACTGGCCGTTCGGTTGGTAATTTGATTGGCAAAAGGATGGGTCGCATCAAGAATTGCCGTTATCCCGTTATCCAACAAAAAAGCCTCAAACGCCTCAGCCCCGCCAAATCCACCACTGCGGCTTGGAATTGCCAACCCGTTCGGATCCCTTGTTGCCCCGGCCAGTGAAGCCATTGCCGGTATATTTTCAGCGGCTAATTGTTCTGCAATTTCCCGGGCTTCGCCTGTACCAGCCAACAAGAGCAACACTAGCCAGCCCTCGCCAAAATATTTCCACCGCGATCAACAATAACCACATCAAGTGTAATATCGGCCCCTTTTAGTATATCTATTGCCGCCTCTCTGGCCTTTGCAGCCACAACTACCGCCAATTGTGGTCCGGCAATCTCCAGCGCGTGCAAAGCTGTCTTTGCCTGATGAATTCGGCTATCATCCGCCAATGCCGCCAGAGCCTGGATATCAACCTGTGAGCGCCCCGAATGCAAATCACGCGCCCCCTGCGCCAGCTTTGTCAACTTACCAATTCCGCCACCGATRGTGACYTTTTCAACGGGGTGGCGGGACAAATATTTCAACAACCCGCCCGCAAAATCCCCCATATCCAGCATCGCATGATCGGGAAGGTCATATAGCCCCTGAACAGCGCGTTCAGAGGTCGCACCGGTACATCCCGCAACATGGGTCTGCCCAGTGGCAACAGCCACGTCTATGCCGCGATGGATGGAGGCAATCCATGCCGAACAGGAAAACGGCCGCACAACACCGGTTGTTCCCARAATTGAAAGCCCGCCGATAATTCCCAAACGAGGGTTCCAGGTTTTTTGTGCAATCTGTTCGCCACCCGGGATTGAAACGGTRATTTCYACRTCYGGCGAYTGATTATACTGACTTGCAAGTTGTTGAACTATCGCGCTCATCATTTGTCGCGGAACCGGGTTTATCGCAGGCTCACCAACGCCGATTGGAAGGCCCGGCATTGTTATTGTCCCTACCCCTKTACCCGCACGAAAAACAATTCCCCCGTTACTCGCCCGCACCCGCACAATGATTAATGCGCCGTGGGTAACATCCGGGTCGTCGCCCGCATCTTTAGTTATCCCAACCTCAGCCCAACCGTTGCCTGCATTTCTAWGTGCCAATGCAAAYAYTGGTTCCTCACCGCGCGGCAGCGTAATCTGAACTTCTTCAGAAAATCCCTGACCCCACAACTTTTGTAATGCAGCCTTTAGCGCCGCCGTAGCGCAGGCCCCCGTGGTCCATCCACGACGTAATTCGGTGTTGGGCTTATCGGTCATCAGGCGGACTATAGGCAGCCAAAACGACAAGGCAAACCCCACCCGGTTCTGGTTTCGCTTTTCGCACCCCTTCAAAGTCGCCATAACATCTGTATGGACGACTCAATGCCCCTTTCGCCATCAGATTGGCCCGAGTTTTACGCCGGAWTGCTGTGCAGTCCTGCTGAATTAATATGAACAATGGCCTAATCATTGCTGCGCCGACATCCGGCAGTGGSAAGACCACCATCACTTTGGGCATACTAAGAGCWTTAAAGCGTGCGGGTCAGAATGTTCGAGGCGCAAAATCCGGCCCCGACTATATAGACCCGCGTTTCCATGAGGCAGCTTGCGGCGCGCCCTGTGTAAATCTGGACGCCTGGGCGATGTCTCCGGGACGGATAAGCTCGCTGGCGTCGGGGGACGGACTGCTAATAATCGAAGGCGCCATGGGCCTGTTCGACGGGGCACCGCCAGATGGAAAAGGCGCAACCGCCGACTTATCGCGGATGTTGAACCTGCCGGTAATACTGGTGATAGACGCGGCTAAAATGGCCCAATCYGTCGCGCCGCTGGTTGCCGGTTTTGCAAACCATGACACTGAGGTTCCAATTTCCGGGCTAATCCTGAACAATGTTGGCTCAGCCCGACATGAAATGATGCTGCGCCGCGCTCTACTACCCCTGGGCATCCCAGTATTGGGTGCCGTTTTCCGGCAAACCGGCATTGAACACCCAAGTCGCCACCTTGGTCTGGTGCAAGCTGGTGAGCGATCCGATTTGGGAAACTACCTCGACGCAGTTGCAGACACCATCAGCGCCACTATTGATCTGGATGCTCTTATCAGGATCGCCGCACCGATTGCTTCGGCAACACCAAGCCATCGCTTCCCGCCCCCGGCGCAACGGATTTCCATTGCAAGTGACGCTGCATTTGCCTTTGCCTATCCACATTTGCTTGATGATTGGCGCGCGGCAGGTGCAGAACTGTCATATTTTTCGCCGTTAAACGATGCGTCACCCGGACCTGCTGATCTGATATTTCTGCCCGGCGGCTACCCCGAACTGCATGCAGAAACCCTTGCTTCAGCAACCAATTTCCGTAACGGCATGGCCAAGGCGGCGCTTACGACGCAGATATATGGCGAATGCGGAGGTTACATGGTTTTGGGCGACGCGCTGACTGACGCAAACGGCAAAACCCACCCCATGCTCGGCCTGCTTGCGYTGGAAACGTCATTTGCGAAGCGTAAACTGCATCTTGGCTATCGCAACCTGACTCCCCTCGCTGGCCCGTTCCATGGCGCGTTAAAAGGACACGAATTTCATTACGCCACGACGCTGCGCGCTGAAGGCCCAACCCTGTTCAAATCAGCTGACGCCGAAGGCAACATATTACCAGATATGGGATTGCGGCATGGGCGCGTTTGCGGCTCTTTCGCGCATGTGATTGATCGGGCTGTATAAAGGCTTTTCTTCGCCGAAATTCCCCGATAGGTCAAAACCTATGACTATTGCTGACTTCCCAACATCAGACGAAAAAGCAAAGCGCAACGTCACCATTCTGATGCTCGCCCAGGCTATTCTTGGCGCGCAGATGCCGATGGTTTTCGTTTTAGGCGGACTGGCCGGGCAGTCACTGGCCACAAACCTGTGCTTTGCAACTTTGCCAATATCACTGATCGTTCTCGGGTCAATGTTATCTGCCACACCYATGTCTGCAATAATGCAACGATACGGCCGTAAGGTAGGATTCTTCGTCGGTGCCTTTGGTGGTGCATCCGGGGCGGCTATTGGGGCCATTGGCCTGCTATACTCCAGTTTCACAATATTCCTGATCGGGTCGCTGTTCACCGGCATTTATATGTCAGCTCAGGGCTTTTATCGCTTTGCCGCCATGGATACAGCCAGCGAAAGTTTTCGCCCCAAGGCGATTTCATTTGTTATGGCGGCGGGGTTGGTCTCGGCTGTTATTGGACCGCAACTGATTAAAGTAACATCAGAATCTCTGGTGGTACCATTTCTTGGCACTTATCTGGCGGTCATTGTAATTAACGTGGTTGGCTCCTCGCTGTTTTTCTTTCTCGACTTGCCAAAACCCGAAGCCGTAACCGAGGACGAACCCAAAGGCCGCAGCCGCATGGAACTATTGCGCACCCCGCGGATTGCAGTGGCAATAATCTGCGCCATGGTGTCCTACGCGCTGATGAACCTGATGATGACATCGACACCATTGGCGGTCGTTGGCTGYGGGTATACGCAAAATAACGCCGCCGACGTGGTCATGGCCCATGTATTGGCAATGTTTGCGCCATCATTTTTCACCGGCCACCTGATCAACCGTTTCGGAGTGGAAAAAATAATTGCGACTGGTCTGACAATTCTTGCCGCAGCCGGAGTAGCGGGACTCTCAGGTGTGGAAATCGAAAACTTCTATCTTGCCTTGATCTTACTTGGCCTTGGCTGGAACTTTGGATTTATCGGTGCAACGACCATGCTGGCCGGTGCGCACTCACCGGAAGAGCGTGGCCGTGTACAGGGCATGAACGATATGATCGTCTTTGGCTGTGTAACTTTGGCTTCTGTCGCCTCAGGCGGGTTGATGAATTGTTCGGGCGGCAATCCGGTTGAAGGTTGGTTCTCGGTMAACCTGGCGATGATTCCATTTCTTACCCTTGCAGGTGGWGCCCTTATCTGGCTGGTGATGCGCCCAAAATCGGCCTGATTAGCACCTCCCGGGAAACAACCGGCAATTTCATTCAAAATTGTATTATCAACCGGTTGAAAACAGTCTGTTTACRCACATTAACTTTATTTAGACGAACAGAACGGCATGATCCCGGTAATGAAGTAACGATTTCAGGTGATCTGAGTGAAAWATATATATTCAATAGTATCAGTGTTTATCCGCTGGCTGGGTGTAACGCCAATTCCTGTCCCGGCGATGGTAAAATATCCTGAATCGCGAAATAGCATCACTTCTCAGGCCCACCAGCACCGTCATGTCGGCTTACGGGRTACCCAATAACACCTTAAGCAACAAAGACGACTTTTTATAGAATTCAGAGTTATGCAGCCTGCCGCCYGAAACGGCGGCCGGGTTGGCGGCAGCAAAGCGGAGGGTTTTGCYTGCCTGCCAACCCGTACGGGTTGCATAGYAAGCGTCTTTGGGGATTAGTTTACGCGCCTTTTTAAGACGCTCAAGGCCCGTTTCAGCCAGCCCTGCTATTGCCTCATGCGTACCATCAACCAACGGAATTCGACCACGCGCTTCCAGTTGTGGGATCGCCTGAAACCAATTTGCCAATCCAGAAGCATAACCAAAATCCCGGATAGCATCTTCGCCATTTCGCACCCCCAATGAGCGCGCCGCAACCCACATCAAACCTCCGGCTGTGGTTTCAATATATGAATTGAAATGTGCTGAATCTTTGAACGAAGCTGAATGGATGTCCCAGCTGCGGGCATCAATAAGCTCTAACAGTATATTAACGCTTTGCTGGTCAAGGACATCGCTTAGGGGTTCTACAACCTCGTGACGACGAACCCGGTCGCCCCGACCAATATCCCCTAGTGCATCGCGCCACCATTGCAACCGTATTTCATTGATCACTGGCTCAGAACTAACCCAAGGTGCGCGGGCCACCTCGACGTTGAACGCATAWACCGCAAAYARCGSSCCMCGCGCCCTGGGTGGCGCAGCCATAACGGCCAGAAACCGATCCGGGTCGCCTTTATGGACTATTTCAGCGCAGGCCTGAAAACTCACTTTGGTCGAACGACGCTCAGCAGATAGCCAAATTCATCGCCATATTTATCCCAGGCAGCGATTTCGGCAACGGCGTCGGCCAAAACCATGCGCATATCGTCATCCGCTTCCTCGCTGAGAACGGCAATCCGCTCCAGCATCGGGGTGTAAAAGGCCGACCAGGCATCATCCGATAGCCGCCGTGTTGCGATGGTTTCATACCCCGCCTKTTCMACYCGSGCRTTKATACCRGCYTCATTGCTCATCGCCGGRTAYTGTTCCCAAATTCCCGCCACGGRTTTTGAAGGGGTATCGGCCCAGAAACACGGCTCGCTAAAAGCGATCACCCCAYCYGCATTCAGCGAWGWTTTCCACATCTCCAGCGCCTCGGTCACGCCAAGGAAATATACTGCCCCCGCGCACCAGATCAGATCAAACCGGCCGCCGGGCTCGCGCATATCCGCCAGGCGCATATCAACGCGGGCGTCGCCTTCCCACTTGGCGCTGGCCTGCTCCAGAAAATGCGGGTTGTGATCAATTGCCACTAAGCTGGCATCGCCTGCCAAATCCAAAAGCGGGCCAATATCAGCCCCCGGTCCACAGGCCAGATCAGCGATCAAAGCGCCATCCGGCAGGCTGATCTGCTGGCCMAGCCATTCTATATCAGCGGGCTCGCCGGGTCCTTCACGTTCCAGATCCTGATGCAGCGTCAAAAAGGCTTCTACGCTCACGATTCACCACCAATCGCGCGCAGCGCTTTAAGAAATGCGCCGCAGGCGCTCCGTTTAACCATTCTCATCACGTCGCTCCGTCCCGTATTAGTTTCCAGTTTRTCGCATCCAGCAACGCCTCAAAGCTCGCGTCCACGATGTTCGGCGAAACCCCRACAGTGGACCAGCGCCGACCCTTGCTGTCCTCGCTATCAATCACCACCCGTGTCACCGCTTCGGTGCCACCCTGGGTGATCCGCACCTTAAAATCTACCAACCGCATGTCGTCAATCATTCCCTGATAGGGCCCCAAGTCCTTAGCCAGCGCCTTGGCCAGGGCATTCACCGGCCCCCGRTCCGTCCCSGCCGCATCCAACGATTCCGAAACCGACAGYTTTTTATKRTCRCCAATYTTMACSACCACSACGGCCTCTGACAGGCTGACCATCCGGTTATACTTATTCTTGCGCCTTTCCACTGTGACTTTATAGCGCTTCACTTCAAACAGRTTTGGCAACTGCCCCAGYTCYGCSCGCGCCAGCAATTCAAAACTGGCCTGCGCGGTRTCRTAGGAATAGCCCTGCGCCTCACGCTCTTTGATCATATCCAGTATCCGCGCCAAAGCCGGATCACCTTTGGCCACCTTCAGCCCCATGTCTTCCAGCCGGGTACGCAGGTTGCTCTGCCCTGCCTGATTGGACATCGGCACAATCCGCGCATTGCCCACGTCTTCGGGCGATATATGTTCATATGTCGTCGGGTCTTTTAGAATTGCCGAGGCATGCAGCCCGGCCTTATGGGCAAACGCCGAYGCCCCRACATARGGGGCCGCCCGCAGCGGTACCCGGTTCAGGATGTCATCAAGCTGGCGTGAAACTTTGGTCAGGTCCGCCAGTGAACTCAAACTAACACCAGTTTCAAACTTACTTTTATATGGTTCCTTCAACAACAATGTCGGGATCAATGTCACCAGATTGGCATTGCCACAACGCTCCCCCAATCCATTCAGCGTGCCYTGGATTTGCCGCGCGCCCGCATCCACCGCCGCCAGAGAATTCGCCACCGCATTGCCGGTATCATCGTGGGTGTGAATGCCCAGATGATCCCCCGGAATTCCGGCGGCTATCACTGCGCTGGTGATCTTTGACACTTCGCCCGGCAGCGTCCCACCATTGGTATCGCACAGCACAATCCAACGCGCACCGGCACTGTATGCCACCTGCAAACATTCCAGCGCATAATCCGGGTTGGCTTTGAAGCCATCGAAGAAATGTTCAGCGTCAAACAGCGCCTCACGCCCTTCAGTCACCAGATGATTGATACTGGCACGGATGTTTTCGACATTCTCCGCCAGAGTAATCCCAAGCGCCGTTTCCACATGGAAATCATGGGTCTTACCCACCARACACACCGCSSGMGTTCCGGCRTTCARCACCCCCGCCAGMACKTCGTCATTYTCCGCCGAGCGCCCTGCCCGCTTGGTCATCCCAAACGCCGTGAACGTGGCGCGGGTCTTGGGTGGGTTGTCAAAGAATTCGCTGTCCGTCGGGTTCGCCCCCGGCCAGCCGCCTTCGATGTAATCAACACCAAGGGTATCAAGCGCTGCAGCAATCAAATGCTTTTCCGGCGTCGAAAACTGCACGCCCTGAGTTTGCTGACCGTCGCGCAGGGTGGTGTCGAAGAGCGAGAGGCGGGTGCGGGTCATTTGAGGGCCTCCAGTTTGGAGGGGTCGAAGTCGTCAGTTAAGCCCCATTTCGTTCCGTCCTTTTCGTCGACAATAGTAACTCCGACCGCTATCAGTTCGTCCCTAATACGATCAGCGCTTTCATAGTCTTTTCTAGCTTTCGCATCGTTTCGCTCGGCAATACGACCGACTACGTCTGCCGATTTGACGGCAATCATTGTCCTTATCTCGAGTTGTGAGAATGGAACATCTCCGACGCAGGCCATCTCATCTGGAAAGTCCCTGTCAAGGCGTTTTTGGTACTCGCCTAGACGCTTGATTCCATCGAATGCACTAGGGTCCTGGAATTGAATCTTCGGTATATTGAAGTTGAATTTGGGCAGGTTGAGCTTGGGGACTTTGAACAGTGGTTGTTGAAATTTTGCGAAAGCTTCAACAATTGGCTTTGTAACCTCCGACATCCAAGCGTTGATTGGATGATCCTTTGGTATCTCAATATGGCAAAGCTCATTGATCGAGCGTTTCTTCCAACTCCAGCTACCAGCCTCATCTTCAAGGAGCCCAAGGAGGTTAGCTGACGCCTTCAGTATTTGAGCGTCCTTTCCTTCAGCGATGTTCTCCAACTCGTGCAAAGCGAGAGATGTATTAAGATCGTCGCAAAGTGCCGAAACGACTTTTTTTGCCGGTCGTCCGGGCGATACAAATTCGGTGAGTTTTCTCCAATGATCAAGCGTCGCCTCCGCTTCCTCCCGCTTCCTTTCCGTCCAATCCATCGGTTTCCGATAATGCGTGCTCAGCATCACAAACCGGATAACTTCCCCCGGAACCCCCTGATCCAACAAATCCCGCACCGTAAAAAAGTTGCCCAAAGATTTGGACATCTTCTTGCCCTCAACCTGCAACATCTCATTGTGCAGCCAATAGCGCGCGAACCCCGACCCCGGATGCACGCACACCGACTGGGCAATCTCATTTTCGTGGTGCGGAAACATCAGGTCATTGCCGCCGCCGTGAATATCAAACTCGGCCCCCAGCAATTCATAACTCATTGCCGAGCATTCAATATGCCAACCCGGTCGCCCCCGGCCCCACGGGCTGTCCCACCCCGGCAAATCATCACTCGATGGCTTCCACAARAYAAAATCCATCGGATTGCGKTTATASGGTGCCACCTCAACCCGCGCRCCAGCGATCATGTCATCAATTGAACGCCCCGACAGCGCGCCGTATTCTTTGTAACTTTCCACCGCGAACAGCACATGGCCCTCGGCGGCGTACGCATGGCCCTTTTCAATCAGCGCACTGATCATCGCTACCATCTGCGGCACGAATTCGGTCGCCCGAGGCATATGATCCGGCTCCAGCGCCCCAAGGGCTGCCATATCATCCAGAAACCACTGCGTTGTTTCAGCCGTGATCTCCCCAATTGAGCGCCCGCTCTCAGCAGCGCGCGCGTTGATCTTGTCATCCACATCGGTGAAATTGCGCACATAGGTCACATGATCCGCGYCGTAAACATGCCGCAGCAACCGATACAGAACATCAAATACAATCACCGGCCGCGCATTGCCCAGATGTGCACGGTCATAGACCGTCGGCCCACAGACATACATCCGCACGTTCTTTTCATCCAGAGGCGTAAACAYCTCTTTCTTGCGGGTCTTGGTATTATGCAGGCGTATCTCGGTCATCACGTGTTCCTAAAGCAAAGAGCATTCCCCCGCGGGCTTTAGCAACTTCATGTCAGAGATAAAAGTAAACCAGCCCGCGAGACRTATGTCAGCAGGTAATACAGCAAATAATGTTTGWATTCCGGTTCATGGCGCWGCCAATATCACGAAACGACRCCTGCGAGAACCCCATACCTTCTTCTGTTCAATAATACTCGCGCCGCAGGCATCGCACGCCCCAAAGGGCGTGCTTAAAGCCGTGACGCCGGCAGGCGTCTCAATCAGGCTGTCTACGAATAGCTCACCACTTCATATTCAATACCTTCACCATCGTGAAAATAAAACCGCCGACCCGGTTCATAGTCGCCGTGGTTGCYGGTTTTCAGCCCAAGCGCCTTTACCCGCGCCTCGCAGGCATCCAGATCATCCACGGTGACGCCAATATGATTCAGCCCGCCAACAGATGTGTAACTGTTGTCGGCTTTATTTGTCGGGTTGCCACCGGGGCCACTATAGACTGCCAGATAAGACCCTGCCCCACCCACATGGATAGTATAGCCACCATTGATAGCTTCGCCCTGCCATCGCACCTGCCAGCCAAAAACTTTGCATAACATATCCGATGTTGCCTTTGGATCGCTGACTGTCAGGTTTACGTGTTCCAGAACACCTTCAGACATAACATTTCCTTTCCATGCTTGAGTTTTCTTCGRATCATTTGTAATTCCTCAAGTATACTTGAGGTCAAGCAAAGGATTTCCCGATGCCGRTTTCCCGCGAACTGTCTATTGGATATTTGGCCAGACGCACCGGTCTGGCGGTGTCCGCAATCCGGTTTTATGAGGATAAGGGTCTGCTGACGCCTGGCCGCAACGCCGGTGGACAACGCCGCTTTGCCCGTTCTGACATCCGCCGCCTKTCATTTGTTATGATCTCACAGCAACTGGGGTTTTCGCTGGCTGAAATCCTTGATTTGTTCAAAGACCTGCCAGATAACCGCACCCCTACCAAAGCCGACTGGACCCGGATGGGGCGGCGGTTTCGCCGGGATATTGATGYGCGTATTGACGGGTTAGCAAAACTTCGGGACAAACTYGATGGCTGCATCGGTTGTGGCTGTCTGTCATTGAAAAACTGCGCGCTCTACAATCCAAAAGACCRKGCMGCRRCCAARGGYYMKGGCCCKAGGTATYTGRTYGGCGACAGSCCKGATKWTCKRTAAWYSYTWTRTAMTWKYCCKGACCAARGGATCAYTTTTYACMCGGAAAACCAAAAACAACGTGAGATCACAATGACGTGTATTGATTGTGAATACCCCTTCCGCCACCCGTTCCCTGCGCATTGGGCGCAAAATCAAAACTGAAAAAGGGATAGTTCCATGACACTTACAAAACTGCTTATTGCCGGTGCGGCAATCTTTACGCTTGCTGCCTGCGAAAAGCCACAACACGAAGCGGCTGCTATGTCCGACGGTAGTGCCATGATGGAAGATGGCACAGCCATGATGGATGACGGCTCCACGAAGAGCAACTAATACCGATCGCCGGCTCCCGGTCAAACGGGTGCCGGTATGCTGCTTTTGCAAAAACCAATTTGACAGTTCTTGATAGCTGTGGCCACTTCGCTCGGGCGGAGGGTAGTCATGCTTTTATCACAAAGAATTACCGGACTGACCGGTGGCGGCTCGGACGGGTGGGATTTGTTTTACAAAGCCCGCCGGATGAAAGCCGAAGGCAAAAATATTCTTGAACTCACAAYCGGTGAGCATGATATATCCACTGATCCCACAATATTGGCAGCGATGAATGCCGCAGCTGTTTCAGGCCATACCGGATACGCGATGGTTCCGGGGGTGGAYAGCCTGCGTAAAACAATTGCGGCGCGCATTCAGGAMCGCACCWGCGTTGAAACCACGCTAGACAAYATTCTGATCACGCCGGGTGGACAATCAGCACTTTTTGCCACCCATTCAGCGGTTTGTGACACTGGCGATACCGCGCTATATTGTGATCCCTATTACGCCACTTATCCGGGAACGATCCGGGCGGTCGGGGYYAAACCCGTTGCCATTCAAACCCGGCCCGAGGACGCCTTTGAGCCGAAACAAGCCGATATCGAAGCAGCCGCCCCCGGCGCGAAATCCYTATTGATYAATTCWCCCAATAACCCAACMGGGGTGGTCTATTCGCGCAAAACTCTGGAAGGTATTGCCGCTGCCTGTACCGAACACGACCTGTGGCTGATTTCAGATGAGGTGTACGACACCCAAGTCTGGGAAGGTGAACATATTTCGCCCCGATCCTTAACAGGTATGGCCGAGCGTACATTGGTCGTTGGRTCAATGTCCAAAAGCCATGCGATGACCGGCAGCCGGTGCGGCTGGGTCGTGGGACCAAAAGMGRCGATCAGCCATTTRATAAATCTGGCGACACACACCACTTATGGTGTTCCCGGTTATATTCAGGACGCGGCSGAATTTGCATTAAACYAGGGCCCCRAGCTGGAAGAAAAAATAGCAGCTCCGTTCCGGCRGCGTCGCGACATTGCGGCCAAAATCATTGCYGGTCAGAATGTGGTTCGCATCGTCCCTGCGTCCGGGGCGATGTATGTGATGCTTGATATTCGCGCGACCGGKTTGTCRGGMGACRYGTTYGGMGAYRMMCTGYTGGAGCAGGAAGCAATCGCCATMATGCCCGGTGAAAGTTTCGGCGCAGCCGCTGCCGGCCATGTACGAATTGCGATGACGATCGATGACGAGCGGTTCGCTGACGCCCTGAAACGACTGGTAAATTTTGCAAAAGGATTAACCCAATGACACGCGATATTGGTGCAGATTTCCGCGCCCTGCACCAGCCCGGTAACCCGTTCATTCTGGCTAATGCCTGGGACCTGGGCAGTGCCAAGATGCTGGTGGCCCTGGGGGCGGAAGCGATTGGTACATCATCTGCCGCCCATGCGTTCACCCTTGGTCGCCCGGACATGGGCACCGTCAGCCGAGACGAAGCCCTGTCCCACGCCAGCGATCTGGTGGCAGCAGTGAATGTGCCGGTATCGGGCGATTTTGAGAACGGCTTTGGCGAAGCGCCGGAATTGGTGGCTGAAACTGTGCGGCTTTCAGCCGAGGCTGGTTTGGCGGGCATTTCTATTGAAGATACGGCCCTGCCAGACGCTACGCCTTACGGTTTTGACCTGTCCGTTGAACGAATACGGGCTGCAAGTGCTGCCGCCCGCGCATTGTCAGGCGACTTTGTTCTTGTGGCCCGCGCTGACGGGGTAATGAACGGCCAATACGACATCGAAGAGGCCCTGCGCCGCATTCGGGCTTACGATCAGGCCGGGGCAGATTGCCTGTATGTRCCATTGCCTGAAACACTGGCAGATATTGAACGGGTCTGTGCGGCGACGRATAAACCGGTCAACGCGTTGGCGGCCGGGGCCTATACCGGGGTTACACGTCAGGGGTTCGCGGACATTGGTGTGGCCCGAATATCATTGGGCTCKGCMCTTGCGCGCACAACACACCGGGCAATATTTGATGCAGCCGGGGCGATGTTTGGCGTGKGYGNMTYTYTCWCNKMYTSKGCWAMRRMAYKTMRGGAAAAGAGATCGATGCGCTGCTAACTTAGCGGCGGTTCAGCAGACGCTGTAGAATTATTCCGATYCGCTGCCATAGTCCAAAAACGACACCGTGGCGCAAACAAGCAAGACCACACGCCGTGTCCCCGCAAGATTACATTGTAGGGAGGCCCGTATTTGGATCGGTTGAACTGGCTAATAGCACTTGTTGTGCGCACCATCGGGGCCGAGCGCGGGTTTGCTGCACGGGGTGCTCCGTTCAGTTGTTAAGCCATTTATTTCCCNTAGCTTAACGGATCTGATGACATGACTGAAAATTCCAAACGCCGCTCCGGTGGCCGCGCAGCCCGCCACGCATTACGCTCGGCGCCCCTGACCAAGGACATGCGACCAATTCGGCCCGGTATGTCGGGTGGCACTTATAAACCCCTGAGCGATGCAGAAATTCAGAAAATCCATGCCGCAGCGTTGGATGCGCTGGAARAAATCGGGCTGGCCGATGCGCCACCTTCGGGCGTCAAATACATGGTAGATGCAGGTGCGATYCTGGGCGAAGACGGGCGCTTGCGCTTCCCGCGCAGTGTTATCGAAGATGCCATTGCCAATGCACCGCGAGAAATTACCATGTACGCCCGCGACCCGGAATTTGATCTGCAYATTTCKGGCGCRCGGGTCTATTATGGCACCGCCGGGGCCGCCGTTCATATGGTCGATATTGAAGGAATTAATTATCGGGAATCTACAATCCAGGATTTACATGACGCCGCCCGTATTGCCGATACCCTTGATAATATTCATTTTGTTCAACGCCCCATGGTGGCCCGCGATATCATYGATAATTTTGAAATGGACCTGAACACGATTTACGCCACCTGTTCCGGCACCACCAAACATGTTGGCACATCGATATTTGAGCTCGACTTCGTTGASGGAATTTTTGACTTTCTTCACACYATTKCTGGTGGCGAAAAAGCATGGCGGGAACGCCCGTTTGTGTCMGCGTCCAACTGTTTTGTGGTRCCGCCAATGAAATTCGCCACCGATAGTTGCAAAGTGATGGAGGCCTGCATCGARCGCGGTATGCCGATMCTGCTTTTRTCTGCCGGGCAAGCCGGGGCGACGGCACCTGCCCCATTGGCAGGCRCAATTGTTCAGGCAGTGGCGGAATGTCTGGCAGGTTTGGTCTATGCACACGCCATCCGTCCGGGCCACCCCGTGCTGTTTGGCACCTGGCCRTTTGTGTCYGATCTGCGCACCGGGGCGATGTCAGGTGGSTCTGGCGAACAGGCATTGCTAACCGCCGGATGCGCGCAGATGCACCGGTTCTATGACCTGCCCGGCGGCGCACCGGCGGGTTTYGCAGATTCCAAAATGCCAGATATGCAGGCCGGYTGGGAACAGGCKACATCAGCGGTGACGGCMGGGTTGGCAGGGCTGAATATGGTTTATGAAGCAGCCGGRATGCACGCATCTTTGCTGGGGTTCTGCCATGAAAGCCTGATCCTTGGGGATGATCTGATTGGTCAGGCWCAGCGTTGTGTACGTGGAATAGATGTAACCGAAGAAAGCATYGGGTTGGATGCGATGCGGGCTGTATGTTTAGGTGGCCCMGGGCATTATCTGGGGCAACCGCAAACGCTTTCCCTGATGGAAACCGAATATGTTTACCCGGCAACTGCGAACCGTTCTTCACCGAAAGAATGGGAAGAACAGAAAAAACCGGATTTGTTGAAAAATGCGACGCGCCGCAAAGAAGAAATTCTGGCGACGCGATCAAATGCGCGGTTTGACCCGGAGTTGGACAGTGAAATACGGCGAAAATTCAAAATTCACCTGCCGGCATAAATTCCGATTTAACAGCAACTATTCAACACTCAGGTGGGTAGAATCATGCCCCACGTTCTTCCAGCTCCAGCCATTCTTCTTCGGCTGCATCCAGTTTTGCCTGGCGATTTATCAGCGCATCCGTGGCYTTTTGAAAYTTRSCYGGMTCKCGGGTAAACAGATCCGGATCCGAAAGCAGCCCTGTMAGYTTARYAATATCTTCTTCCAGCCGTTCCAACWCKGAAGGCAGYTCTTGCAACCGGTGYTTTTCGGTAAATGACAGACCAGTTTTTACATTACTTTTCTGTAACTTATCTGATTTACTACCCTTGGTCTTACTTRCGATWTCCGCAGGCATCTTGCTTTTMCGTTGCGCCTGATAGTCGCTCCAGCCACCCGCATATATGGTCGCTTCGCCATCCCCTTCCATGGCAATCGTCATKGTTACCACCCGGTCAATRAARTCACGGTCATGGCTGACCAGCAAAACTGTACCACTGTAATCGGCCAACAATTCCTGCAACAAATCGAGCGTTTCGACATCAAGATCATTGGTAGGTTCATCAAGCACCAACAGATTGCTGTCGCGCGCCATCAGACGCGCCAAAAGCAGTCGCGATTTTTCACCACCTGACAGGGAATGAACCGGTGCGCGCGCCTGYGCGTCAGAAAACAGGAAATCCTTCAGGTACCCCACTACGTGTTTGGGTTGCCCRCGCACCATGACCTGATCTGCCTTGCCGGAAACCCGCATTTCCGGGTCACCAACCAGRTTTTCCCAAAGYGACAGGTCCTCRATCAAGCCAGAGCGATTCTGATCGAACACCACAGGCGCAAGATTGCTGCCCAGTTTAACCYGGCCGCTATCGGGCTCCAGTTGCCCGATCAGCATTTTCAATAACGTGGTTTTGCCGACCCCGTTTGGCCCGACCAGAGCAATCCGATCGCCCCGGGCGACCTCAAGCGAAAAATCGCGAACGATTGTGTGGCCTTCAAACRATTTCGATATCCCTTGCGCCTCAATCACCCGTTTGCCGGATTTCGCACTKACATCCAGCGCCATGCCAGCAGTACCTTGCCGCCGGATCATCGCGCCCCGTTCAGACCGTAAATCAGCCAGGGCACGCACCCTGCCCTGATTGCGTTTTCGCCGCGCCGAAATACCTTCAACCGCCCATTTRCCTTCTGCTTTGATCTTTCGATCCAGCTTGTGACGGCTGATATCTTCTTCTTCCCAGATTTTGTCGCGCCAGAYTTCAAATTCTCCAAAGCCCTTTTCCTGGCGGCGAACCTGACCACGATCCACCCACAACGTGCCACGGGTAAGTGTGCGCAAAAACGCCCGATCGTGGCTGATCAGCACAAATGCCGAGCGCGTCGTGCGCAGTTGMTCTTCCAGCCACGATATCGCCTGAATATCCAGATGGTTTGTTGGTTCATCCAGCAACATCAATCCTGGTGCYTCGGCCAGCAAACCAGCCAAAGCCGCRCGTCGCCGTTCCCCACCCGATGCAGTCGCAACAGATGTATTCAAATCGAACTTCAGCCCCTCGGCCACCCGTTCTATCCGATAGATATCACCCGGCGACAGCGCCCTGGAGGCAAATTCGCCAAGGGTATTAAACCCTTTCATATCAGGGTGTTGTTCCATGTAACCAACGCTTACTCCGGCTGGAACCACGCGTTTCCCACGATCTTGCTCCATCAATCCGGCCATGATTTTAAGCAGCGTCGRTTTACCGGAACCATTACGCCCCACCAGGGCCAGCCTGTCGCCGCGTTGCACYACCAAATCGAGCTCAGAAAATATCGGATCGCCCCCAWAAGTCAGGGAAATACCAGAGAGTTGAAGAAGCGGAGCACGGGCCATGGGGGACGGGCTATCGGGCTGATTACATGGCGTCAATGCCCGGCTTCTTTTTTGCCCAAATATCCCCGCCGGAGGCAAAATTTTTTATTCAAAAAATTTCCCCTTTTGTGACGCACTGTCATAAGCTACCCAAAATTCCGGGAACCGAACATATGCCACAAATCACAAAAACCGACGCGGAATGGCGCGAACAACTGTCTGAAATGGCCTACAAAGTTACCCGCAAACACGCCACTGAACGCGCCTTTTCCAATGACAACTTTCCCGCCACCCCGGGAATGTTTAACTGCGTTTGTTGTGGGGCAAAGCTGTTCAACGCGGACGCAAAATTTGACAGTGGCACTGGCTGGCCGTCGTTCTATCAGCCGGAAAATACAGAAAATATCGGCGAATCAGAAGATCGAAAATTTTTCGCCAAGCGCACCGAAGTCCATTGTTCTGCTTGCGCGGCCCATCTGGGCCACGTTTTTCCGGACGGCCCGAACCCGACCGGCCTGCGGTATTGCATAAACGGTGTCGCGTTGAAATTTGAACCTGAAGCTAGTTGAAAACACTGCCCCCGGCGCCACCTATATTGCCCAATAGCTGTCGAAGGAATGATACCCTGACCGTGCTTGTTTCTGTCACCCGACGGGATAACGTCACCACCTGCCCATCTTCCAGCCCAAATCTTTCAATATTGGCAACCCGACCGGCACCATCAAAAGAGATCGCCAAGACCTGACGCTCAATTTCCTTTGGCGCCTGAAATCCAAAAAGGCGAAAGCGGCTTTCAACATAGTACCAGCCACTGTCTTCCAGAATTCCTGATGAAGTTGGATTGCCAATAACGCTGGCGACGGTTTCGCGGGTATCTGCCCCGACGATTATGTTTGCAAGTTCATCATCTTTCGGAACGTAGCCATGATTGCGGTATTGCGCCGCACAGGACGACACTGCCAAAATCGCAGTCAGTGCGACCAATGTCCTGATACCCACTGCCAACTTGCCCATTCAGCCCCCTTGCCATATGGCTTTTCGCCTTCTATCCGGCTTACAGAATGAAAACCAACTGTTCAAGAAGACTTACAGATGAACGATACTGAAAACACGCAGCCGTGGTCCCAACCACTGATTGTGGCTGATCTGCCTGCAAGGCGGGCAAAAAGCTTCTCGGTGAAACCGGGGGATGCGCTGCTTAAARCCATTGCAGAGCAYCTSGGGTTRCGGGGCCTGCGAAAATTGCGYTTTGAAGGYGAGATCACGCCRGACGGCCAAACAGGCTGGCTGCTAAATGCGAAACTGGGCGCTACAATTCTGCAAGACTGCGTGATTTCGCTTGAACGGGTTACAACCCGCATCGACGAAGATATTAGTCGCCAATATGTCGCCAAATTGCCCGAAGTTGAAGAAGGCAGCGAATTTGAAATACCCGGCGGCGAACCAGTTGAACAATTACAGGGTGTCATAGATCCSGGCGAAGTTATGGTTGAGGCCCTGACKTTATCCGTTCCGGAGTTCCCCAGAGCAGAAGGCGCAGCCCTTGCAGAAACCAATTTTACCAARCCTGGAATWACACCGATGGATGATGCCGAAGCGCGGCCATTTTCRGGCCTGAAAGCCTTGCAGAAAAAACTGGAAAACGGCAGCGACTAAAGCGTTGTAAAAAAGCCTTGCGCGTGGCTGGAATAGCAGTATGTTCCCGGCCTCTTTACAAGATCGTTGGACACGGGCGCGCCAGTCGCGTAAGTACCCGCGAAAGACTTAGAAACAACYGGGGCCATGCCCCACCATATAAGGTTCGAGACATGGCTGTCCCAAAGAGTAAAATYACCCGATCCAAAGGTGGCATGCGCCGCGCCCACCAGGCGTTGACTGCTGCAAACCCTGCGGAATGTCCAAATTGTGGTGAGCTGAAACGCCCCCACCACGTATGTCCGTCCTGCGGCCATTATGCAGAACGTGAAGTTGTCGCGATTGCGAACGAAATCGACTTCGACGACGAAGACGCGGCTTAGGCCTAGTCTTGGGGCATGGCGGTAGCAGAAAAACCTAATCCCGGGGGTGCCCCTCGCACTATCATTTCGGTTGACGCCATGGGCGGCGATCGTGGACCGGCGGCTGTTGTCGCCGGTATTGCCATTTCTGCCGCCAAAAACCCGGATATTGGGTTCATCCTTCACGGCCCCAAAGCGGAACTAACCAGCCTTGTGGAAAAGCGCCGTGAACTGGCCGGGCGTTGTGAAGTTCGCAACGCCGACGAAGTCGTCACCATGGATGCCAAACCAAGCCATGTGATGCGTAATGGCAAAAACACGTCGATGTGGTCCACGATCGAGGCCGTTAAGAATGGCGATGCCGCTGTCGCGGTTTCCTGTGGCAATACCGGCGCCTTGATGGCGATCTCAATTATCAGATTGCGAAAAATGCCGGGTGTTAAGCGCCCGGCTATTGCCTGCCTCTGGCCATCGCGTAACAAAGGCGGCTTCAACATCATGCTGGATGTTGGCGCCGATGTCCGCGCTGATGAAACTGATTTGCTGCAATATGCAATGATGGGGGCGTCTTATGCCCGCAACGGATTGGGCCTGCCCTGCCCCCGTGTTGGATTGTTGAATGTCGGAACCGAAGAAACCAAGGGCCGCCCGGAATTAAAAGAAGCCCATGAACTGATGACCGAACAGGCCGATGCAGGGGCTTTTGAGTATCTTGGGTTTGTTGAGGGGGGGGATATTCCCTCAGACAAAGTCGATGTCATCGTGACGGACGGGTTTACCGGCAATGTCGCGCTGAAAACCGGCGAAGGTACCGCCGGCCTGATCAGCGAATTCCTGCGCCAGGCGTTCAAGGCCACGCCGTTTGCAAGGATTGCGGCGCTGCTGGCACTGACCTCACTTAAACGCCTGTCCAGGCGCATTGATCCGCGCCGGGTCAATGGCGGGGTTTTTTTGGGGCTGAATGGCACGGTGATTAAATCCCACGGCTCTGCTGACGCCACCGGGGTGGCCGCCGCAGTGCAATTGGCGATCCAGTTGGCGGAAACCGGCTTTAATGAACGGCTGGCCGCACGGGTTGCATCCGCGGCCCTGCCGCATAAAACTGATGCAGCGCACAGTGACGAAAATAGCAATAATGGTGCAGAAGAATGACGATACGAGCAGCGGTACAAGGGGTTGGGCATTACTTACCGGAAAGGGTCGTCGAAAACGAAGAATTCTCTAAAACCCTTGATACTTCGGATGAGTGGATACGCAGCCGCACCGGCATATCACGGCGACATTTCGCGGCGGATGGTCAGACCACATCTGATCTGGCGACACGGGCTGCAAAAGCCGCGTTAACTGACGCTGGAATTAGCGTCGAAGACATCGACGCGATCATTCTGGCAACCTCCACTTCTGACCTGACATTCCCGTCCACCGCGACAATAGTGCAAAGTAACCTCGGCATGAAACACGGGTTCGCTTACGACGTGCAGGCGGTATGCGCCGGTTTTGTCTTTGCGCTCGCTAACGCCAACGCGATGATCTTGTCCGGCCAGGCCAAACGCATTCTGGTGATCGGCGCTGAAACATTCTCGCGCATCCTCGATTTCACTGATCGCGCGACCTGCGTGTTGTTCGGTGATGGCGCTGGTGCTGTGGTTCTGGAAGCCGTAACCGGGGGCGGTACATCGGATGATAAGGGCATCCTGTCGGTAGACCTGCACTCAGACGGGACGCACCGGGATTTGCTGTATGTGGATGGTGGCGTATCCACCACCGGAACCGCAGGCGTGTTGAAAATGCAGGGGCCGGAGCTGTTCAAACACGCAGTGACCAAACTGGCAGAAACCGCCCGCGCTTCATTGGCGCTAGCGGGGCTAAATGACGATGATCTTGACTGGATTGTGCCCCATCAGGCCAATGTTCGCATCATCGCCGGAACCGCCAAAAAGCTGGGTGTGCCAATGGATCGGGTTATCCTGACACTTGCAGATCAGGGCAATACTTCTGCCGCATCGATTCCTTTGGCGCTTTCTATCGGCAAGTCCGAAGGCAAGTTTAAGCCCGGTGATTTGCTGTTATTAGAGGCAATAGGCGGAGGTTTAGCATGGGGATCAGTGGTTTTACGCTGGTAAGCGGTTAAAACCACCCTTTAACCCCGTTACCCAAGGCATTGATATTGACTCGGAATTCGCCATCGCCCTATGCTGCCTAAAGCTGAACAGGGGGATGGAATGAGCGAGAGTACTTTGACCAGAATGGATTTGTCCGAAGCGGTGTTCCGCGAAGTCGGTCTTTCACGTAATGAATCTGCCCAGCTTGTTGAGAATGTGCTGGCCCATGTGTCTGATGCGCTGGTGAAAGGTGAGTCTGTAAAAATCTCATCTTTTGGGACATTTAAAGTCCGTGACAAAGCAGCCCGAGTAGGTAGAAATCCGAAAACCGGGGAAGAGGTTCCGATCTCTCCACGACGTGTTCTTACGTTCCGTCCTTCCCACCTTATGAAAGACCGCGTTGCGGCAGGGAACAAAGGGTAAAGTACCTTTGAAGGACAATAATGGATAAATCTCCAGACGCATTCAGAACAATATCTGAAGTCGCCAGTTGGCTTGATACCCCGACCCATGTACTGCGGTTCTGGGAAAGCCGGTTTACCCAGGTGAAGCCGGTTAAACGCGCCGGCGGGCGGCGTTATTACCGACCGCGTGACATGGAACTGCTTGGCGGTATCAAAGTTCTGTTGCACAGCGATGGCATGACCATTCGTGGTGTGCAAAAGTTGCTACGCGAAGAAGGTGTAAAACATGTTGCCGCCATGTCACCACCGATTGATGTGACCAACGTCATTGATATGGAAATTGGCGATGCACCAATTGAACTGGACGCAATTGCTGAAGAATCCACCAATGTATTGCCGCTGAACACTGACAAAATCCAAACCAAGAAAAAGCAGCGGGCAAAGGATGCCGCTGAAGCAAAAACAACCAAAAAAACCAACCCGCCTGAAACGGGTCCTCGTGGTGATGTCCCTGTTGAATCAGAACAGCCCGCTGAAAAATATCAGTCTTACATGGCCGCAAAAATGCAAGCAGGCGGCAAAAAACCAGTACCGGTTCTTGAAATTGATGTTCCGGATGACCCTGTTGAAACCGATGAAGCCCCTGCCCTGGGAATTTTAGGTGTTGCCGCCGCCCTGCGTCGCGCTGCCAGCTCCGAACCCGCAAGAAAAACCTCACCCGAAGTGTTTGGAGAGCTTTACAACCGGCTTAGTAACTTGCGTGATCGCATGGATAGCTCGAATAATGCCGATCAGACGGACTGAACCCGGACCGGATGATCATTCCCGCTTGCCCCCGCGCGCAAAAGCAGTATTTAGAGCCCGGTGTCGGGCTATGGCGCAGCCTGGTAGCGCGTCCGTCTGGGGGACGGAAGGTCGCAGGTTCGAGTCCTGCTAGCCCGACCAACACCACATCACGCCCCTGTCGATCCGGCATCGGGCGTGTTTGCGTCTTAGGGGGACAAGTGTGAACACCAGCGGCGTACTTCCGGATCACGGCATCAGGGAATTGATCAAAACCGGGGTGATATCGGCTGACAGCACTATCCTGCCGGAACAAATTCAACCWGCATCGCTCGATCTACGTCTTGGAACTAAGGCTTACCGGGTTCGGGCCTCATTCCTGAGCGGACGTAACCGGACGGTGGCCGAGCGCCTGATCGATTTCAAAATGCACGAAATTGACCTGACCGGCAGTGCGGTACTGGAAAAGGGTTGCGTGTACCTTGTTCCGTTGATCGAGCGGCTGAACCTGCCTATGGGCATGACCGCTGCCGCAAGTGCAAAATCCTCAATCGGGCGACTTGATCTGCTGACCCGGATCATAACTGACCGCGGAGTAGAGTTTGACCGCGTACCTGAGGGTTATGATGGTCCGCTCTATGTCGAAATATGTCCAAGTTCGTTTTCCGTGGTTGCTAAAACCGGGCAGATGCTGAACCAGATCATCTTTCGGCTTGGCAAAACCCAGATCAATGACGATGATTTGCGCGCACTGCACGCCGAAAGCCCGATTGTGGACGGTGATGCGCATATCTCAGACGGGCTCGGGTTTTCAGTCGATTTGCGCCCACAAACTGGCAATTTGGTCGGCTATCGCGCCAAACCCCATGCCGGAGTGATTGACCTGTCTAGACTTGCTTATTATGACCCGGCAGAATTTTGGGAAGAAGTGCACACTGAAAAAGGTTGGATCATCCTTGATCCCGGTGCGTTCTATATTCTGGTGAGCCGCGAAGCAATTACCATCCCGCCCCACGTAGCCGCCGAAATGGCCCCCTACCTGACAATGGTAGGCGAGTTCCGGGTGCACTACGCCGGATTTTTTGACCCGGGATTTGGCCATAGTACCGCCGGTGGTTCGGGTTCACGAGGMGTGCTGGAAGTTCGCTGCCACGAGGCTCCATTTGTGTTGGAACATGCCCAGATTGTCGGACGGCTGGTCTATGAGCGTATGCAATCGATACCCGAGGCGCTTTATGGCGCCGGAATAAAGTCCAACTATCAGGGGCAGGGTTTGAAACTGTCCAAACACTTCAAAGCCGTAGAAAATTGAGCGCCTCTCGGCGCATTTCTATAAGCCCTTCGGGCGAATTCCGCTCCGCTTGGGAAGTATTTACGAAAAGAAGAAGGCCAGATGGGCGAAAGTGATGTGATGGAAACAACCGCACCCGCCCCTGACATCGCGCAGATATTTCGGATTTTTCTGAAAATTGGCCTGTTGTCCTTTGGTGGTCCTGCCGCACAGATTTCATTGATGCACCGTGAGTTGGTCGAAGATCACAGGTGGCTTAGTGAACGCCAGTTCCTGAACGCGCTCAGTTTTTGCATGCTTTTGCCGGGACCCGAGGCGATGCAACTGGCAACCTACGCCGGCTGGCGGTTACATGGCACGCTTGGCGGCCTGATTGCCGGGTTATTGTTCGTCATCCCCGGCGCGTTGGTGATCTTCGCTCTGGCGACGATTTACGCGTTGTTTGGTGACGTTCCACTGCTGGCCACTTTGTTCCTTGGGGTCAAGGCTGCGGTGTTGATCATCGTGCTGGAGGCATTGCTACGTGTCTCAAGACGTGCGCTGACGGGGTTTGCGCACTGGATCATTGCAGCACTGTCTTTTGTTGGGATATTTTTCCTGTCATTGCCGTTTCCGCTGATTATTTTGCTGGCGGCGATTTACGGGTTTTTCTTCGATGGCCAGCCCAAAGATCAGAATATACCTGCGCAAGTCATCGAAACTTCACCGCGCCAAACCGCCGTTACCATTGCCAGCGGGCTGGTTATCTGGCTGCTGCCGATCGCGCTGGTGGCCGGCATGATGGATGCAGAAATTCTTGCGACACTCGGGGTTTTCTTTTCAAAGCTGGCGGTGGTTACGTTCGGAGGTGCTTACGCCGTTCTGGCGTATATGGCACAGGATGTGGTTACCGGGTTTGGCTGGCTGAGTGCGGGCGAAATGATGGATGGGCTGGGGTTGGCGGAAACAACGCCGGGGCCGCTGATACTGGTCACACAGTTCGTTGGCTTTATTGCGGGGTTTCGCGAAGGTGGACTGGGGCTGGCGATGGCGGCGGCATCAATCACACTTTGGGCGACATTTGCGCCGTGTTTCCTGTGGATATTCACCGGTGCGCCCTACATTGAATGGATTTCTGCCCAGCCCCGGTTAAGCGGCGCGTTAAGAGCGATTACGGCGGCCGTTGTTGGCGTTATTGCCAACCTGTCGATCTGGTTCGGCCTGCATGTATTTTTCAACGACGTCAGCCGCGAAACCTTTGGGATACTCACGCTTTGGACACCCGATCTGGCGTCGCTGAACTGGCACGTTGTGCTGTTAGCAGCGGTGTGTGGCTTCTTGTTGTTGCGCTTGCACATGGGGCTGGGCCGGGTATTGGCAATATCTGCTGCCCTTGGTTGGGTACTGGTCTCGGTTACCTAAAACCGCCCTAATCGGCGCGCAAGTTTCGCCATCTTTTTTGCCTTTTTCCCGGTTTGCTTTGCGTCTCGCGCTTGCTGGCGATCCTCTGGGGTCGGTTTTTCGTCACCATCGCGTCGTCGGCTGGCATAATTGATACTGGCGTCAATCCCGCGGTTCATAATCTTTCGCATGAACAGGCGTACAAACATGTTCACCAATTGGTTCATATTCATTTAGTAGCCCTCCTATGGTCTATTCATCTTCAAACATATCAACCTGATCTTCTTCATCTTCGGTTTCGTCGTCATCACCCAAAGCCATTTCCCCCGGAGCGGGGCGATTTTCAAGCAGGCCTGCGGCGCGCAGTTCTTTCAGCCCCGGCAGATCGCGGGCATTTTCCAGTGCGAAGTGATCAAGGAAACCTTGCGTTACTACAAATGTAACCGGGCGCCCCGGCGTCATCCGGCGCCGCCCAAAGCGGATCCATTCCAGTTCCAACAGTTGATCAACCGTGCCCCTGCTGACAGAGACGCCGCGGATTTCTTCAATCTCAGCGCGTGTAACTGGTTGATGGTAAGCGATAATCGCCAGCGTTTCGACTGCGGCACGCGAAAGCTTACGCACCTCGACGGTTTCCTTTTGCATCAGGAACCCC
>NVTR01000021.1 GCA_002732955.1 Marinosulfonomonas sp. | reverse complement strand
ACGTGCTGGACGACTTCAACCGTGAAGGCCTGGGCATTGAGGTGGACTTTTCGCTGCCCGCCGAGCGCGTGGTGCGCAGCCTGAACCGGATCATCGAATGGCGCGGGAGGCCGCTGATAATCAGGGTCGATAATGGCCCAGAATATATCAGCGGCAAACTTATGGCATGGGCCGAACGGATGGGCATCCACATCCAATATATCCAGCCCGGAAAGCCGCAGCAGAACGCTTATATCGAGCGTTACAACCGCACGGTTCGCCACGAATGGTTAGACCAGTATATCTTTGAAACAATCGAGGAGGCTCAAGAACAGGCCACAAACTGGCTCTGGACATACGACAACGACCGACCCAACATGGGCATTGGTGGGWTCACACCCGCAATRAAACTGAAACTAGCCGCGTAATTCTACATGCGGACCCCATGAAAAATGGGGGGATTACCGGTGAACTTGCGGCTAAACCGGACCCGAAGAAGGAGAGCGGCATGAACAAGAAACCYGGGATTGTTGTCACCGGCGCATCGGGCCGAATGGGGCAGATGTTGATCCAAACGGTATTGGCGTCCGAMAAGGCCCGTCTTGTCGGCGCGGTTGAACAGCCGGGCCATGACTGGATCGGCACCGATCTGGGGGTGGCTATGGGTGGCACCCCTGTTGGGTTGGCGGTTAGCGATGATCCGCTTGAAATGTTCGCCAAAGCGCAGGCCATTCTGGATTTCACCGTTCCTGTCGCAACTGTCGGTTTTGCCGCTCTGGCGGCGCAGACCCGAGCGGTTCATGTGATCGGGACAACGGGGTTAAGCGACGATGATCTGGTGAAGATCAACGCGGCTTCCCGCCATGCGGTGATCGTGCGSGCMGGGAACATGAGCCTTGGTGTTAACTTGTTGGCCAAGATCACTAAAACCGTCGCGCAGGCATTGGACGAAGATTTCGATATTGAAGTGGTTGAAACCCACCATAACCAAAAGGTAGACGCGCCCTCAGGCACCGCCCTGATGCTGGGTAAAGCCGCCGCTGAGGGGCGTGGCGTCAAACTGTCAGAAGTGTCAGATCGCGGCCGCGACGGCATAACCGGTACCCGAAAACGCGGTGATATTGGGTTCTCGGCAATTCGTGGTGGTGATATTGTTGGTGAGCATGACGTAATGTTTGCCGGTGCAGGTGAGCGGATAATATTGCGCCACGTTGCCACTGACCGCAGCCTGTAYGCCAARGGTGCCCTGCGCGCTGCCCTTTGGGGGCAGGATAAAAAGCCCGGTGAATATGATATGTATGACGTTCTGGGGCTTTAGCCCAAACAGATCAGAAATCGACCGCGATGCCTTTCTTTTCCCAATCCCCATAGCGGACAGGCTCAGGCCCTTCTCGGCCACCCAGTTCTTTTGGCAACACTTTTACCTTAGCCTGTTTGCGCCGCTCTTCGGCTTCMGCCAGGGCGCGCTTGGCGGCGGGCGGCAGGTCTTTGGGTTTTTTACTTGTCGACATTGGCGGTCCTTGTTCCCTTTGTCCTTGTGATATAGGGGCTTGGCGACACCGACAAGCAACAAGGAACCRCCAATATGTCCAGCCCCGGCCTAGCCCCGCGCCTTGCCGCTGTTCAACTGCTTGATGCGGTGCTGGATGAAGGGCAGTTGCTTTCCGATTTGCTSCCYAAAGCCGTCGAACATCTCGCCCCTGATGAACGCGCSCGSGCCGGTCGCCTGGCGGCGACAACCCTGCGCTGGATGGATCGCGCTGAYCGTATWCTTGGCCCCTACCTGAACAAACGCCCACCCCTGACRGTRCTGAATACCTTGCGCCTTGCCACCATTGAGCTGTGCGTCGAAAAAGCGGCAGCCCATGGTGTTGTGAATAGCTCGGTAGAGGTGGTACGGGCTGGCAAGCACACACATCGCCTGTCCGGTCTGGTCAATGCTGTGCTGCGCAAGGTGGCGGCAGAGGGGCCGGAAAAATGGGAAACTTTGCCCGCAYCACAATTGCCCAAGTGGTTGCGAAAACCGCTGATTGCCGACTTTGGCAAAACCACAGTTATTGCAATGGAACAGGCCCACGCCAAGGGTGCACCACTTGATCTGACGGTGAAATCTGACCCAAARGGYTGGGCGGAAAAGCTGGGCGGAACAGTGCTTGATACGGGGTCAGTGCGCTTGGCCGGGTCAGCGCAGGTTTCGGCCTTAGACGGGTTCGAGGCAGGCGATTGGTGGGTACAAGATGCCGCCGCTGCCCTGCCAGCTAAACTGTTGAATGCCAAATCGGGCGAAAGGGTTCTGGATATCTGCGCTGCGCCGGGCGGTAAAACCATGCAGCTGGCGGCGGCGGGCGCTGATGTTACGTCCCTCGATATATCGGCTCCTCGAATGGAACGTGTCGCCSAAAACCTTGAGCGCACCAAATTAGCGGCCAACATCGTGGTGGCCGACATTCTGGACTACGAAGATAAGCCCTATGACGCGATCCTGCTGGACGCACCCTGTACCGCTACTGGTACGATCCGGCGTCACCCTGATCTGCCCTACGCCAAAAGCAGTGACGGTTTTCCCGCACTTTTCAAGGTGCAGGAAAGGATGTTGGACCGGGCGTTGAAACTGCTGAAACCCGGCGGGCGCTTGGTGTTTTGCACCTGTAGCCTGCTTTTCGATGAGGGCGAAGAACAGGTGAAGGACCTGCTGGCACGTCACGCGGGTCTGMGAGTTGATCGCGCTGCCGGGGGTATCGCGAAACTTCCCCGAAGCTGGGCGGTTGAAGGTGGCATTCGCACGCGCCCCGATTATTGGGCTGATCAGGGCGGGATGGATGGTTTTTTCATGACAGTTCTGCGAAAGCGCGCCTAATCGAAAATTTTGGCAATGACAGATCGTGCGACTAAGCGTATTGTCCTGTAAAACACGATCAATAATAATGGCCCAAACGGTCAAACCACGAGGCGAGGCAGTCCCCCGTGTCCCAGAACGAAAACATATCCGCGCGTTGGACGCGCTGGATGAACCGGTTATATGCCCGCGGGTCAGCCTATGCGCGACCGGCGACGGGTTTCGTATCGCAACCTGAACCGCGTACCATCGGGGCATTTGCCCGTGGCCGGCAACTGGTGGCAGGGAATTTTTTGTTTGCCGGGTCACTTGTTGCGGATACGGGCCATTCGATATGGCAACTTCAAATGCCCGACGCGAATTTTGAGGAAGAGGTTCACGGCTTTATCTGGCTGGATGATCTGGCAGCTGTTGGTGATCTGGCGGCCCGTCAAAAAGCCCAAGAATGGCTGATTGAATGGATTGAACTTTATGGTCGTGGTAAAGGCGCTGGCTGGACGCCGGACCTGACCGGCAGACGATTGATCCGTTGGATAAACCACGCGATATTCTTGTTAAATGGACAACCGGGCGAAGTTTCGAATGCGTATTTTGCCACCATGGCGCAACAAACTATTTTCCTGTCAAAACGATGGAAAAGTGCTTCAGCCGGYTTGCCGAGGTTCGAAGCATTGACCGGGCTGATTTATGCCGGGTTAGCGTTAACCGGGATGGATCGGCATGTCGAACCTGCATTGCGGGCGCTGGCGCTGGAATGCCGCGAACAGATTGATGACGAAGGCGGCATACCGACCCGAAACCCGGAAGACCTGTTAGAGGTTTTCACCCTGCTCAACTGGGCCGCCTCGGCGTTGTCCGAAGCCGGGAAAATGGCTGCACGCGATCATCTGTTGGCCATCGAACGAATTGCTCCGACATTGCGCGCCTTGCGGCACTGTGACGGTGGTTTGGCGCGTTTCCACGGTGGYGGGCGCGGCGTCGAAGGTCGTCTTGACCATGCCCTGGCCACCTCTGGTATCAAATCAGCAGCACCGCAAGGTCTGTCCATGGGTTTTGCGCGGCTTCATGGTGGCCGCACAAGCGTGATAATTGACGCGGCTGTTCCGCCACAGGGCAAAGCATCATTCAACGGCCACGCTTCGACGCTGGCGTTTGAGCTGACATCAGGCCGCCGTCCACTGATTGTGAACTGCGGCTCTGGCGTCAGCTTTGGGCCGGAATGGCGCCGCGCCGGGCGCGCGACACCTTCCCATTCCACCCTGTCACTGGATGGAGTTTCTTCGTCTCGTCTTGGCGGCAAAGGTTTTGTAGGGGGCCATGAACGGGATCTGCTAACCGGAACCCCGGAAGACGTGCGGGTTCAGTTCTTATTTGAAGACGGAGGACAAGGGATCGTTGCAGGCCACGATGGATATCTGGCATCCCATGGATTGACCCATATCCGCCAGATCGAAATGACAGCGAACGGGCGTGGAATTGTTGGTGAAGAAACTTTGGCTGCGATCGAGGAAGCGGACGAAGCGGTCTTTGATAAGGTTTTAGATAAGGGTGCGTTGCAGGGAATTGGGTTCAAGATCCGGTTTCACCTGCACCCYGATGTGGAYGCGCAGCTTGATATGGGTGGTGCYGCGGTTTCGCTGGCATTGAAAAGCGGWGAAATTTGGGTGTTTCGCCATGAYGGCCAGCGAAAAATGTCCATAGAGCCAAGCGTTTATCTGGAAAAAGGTCGCTTAAAGCCACGTGCGACCAAACAGATAGTTCTATCCAGTGCCGCTTTAGAGTATGCGACCCGCATCCGCTGGTCTCTGTCCAAAGCTCAGTTCACACCCGACACGGTTCGGGATCTGGAACGTGACGATACCGGTACCTGATTTAATCCTTGGGGGATATTTATGACTGACCTTGTGCCTGTTCGTCGCGCGTTAATTTCTGTTTCTGATAAGACCGGGTTGTTAGACTTGGTACATGCTCTGGCTGAAAAGGGTGTTGAGTTGCTTTCAACCGGTGGCACCGCGCAGGAAATGCGTGATGCTGGCCTGACAGTAATTGATGTGGCCGAGGTTACCGGGTTTCCCGAAATGATGGATGGACGCGTGAAAACCCTGCACCCGGCGGTACATGGTGGCTTGCTGGCTCTGCGTGATAATGCCGACCACATTGCAGCCATGCAGGAACACGGGATCAAGCCGATTGATCTGCTGATCAGCAATCTCTACCCGTTTGAAAGTACCGTTTCCAAAGGTGCTGATTACGATACCTGCATCGAAAACATCGACATTGGCGGCCCGGCGATGATCCGTGCAGCGGCTAAGAACCACCAATTCGTGAATGTCGTTGTTGATGTGCAGGATTATACTGCCCTRCTGGATCAACTTGCCGACAGTGATGGCTCAACGACACTGGCATTTCGCAAATCTCTGGCGCAAACCGCCTACGCCCGGACCGCTGCTTATGAYGCAGCCGTGTCRAACTGGATGGCGACRGCGATCAATGAACCTACACCGCGTCGACGTGTGTTTGCCGGTACACTGGCGCAAACYCTGCGATATGGYGAAAACCCGCATCAATCGGCAGCATTCTATCTGGATGGCTCGGCACGCCCGGGCGTGGCCACGGCCAGGCAACTGCAAGGCAAAGAGCTAAGTTACAACAACATCAATGACACAGATGCCGCGTTTGAGCTGGTTAGCGAATTTGATCCGGCTGATGGACCTGCCTGCGCGATTATCAAACACGCCAACCCTTGCGGTGTTGCCCGTGGGAAAAGCATGGTTGAGGCCTATCAAARYGCCTTCAAYTGCGACAACGTCAGCCCGTTTGGTGGGATCATTGCTTTGAACCAAACGCTTGACGGGGCAACTGCTGAAGAGATTGCCAAGATTTTCACMGARGTYGTAATCGCCCCGGATGCTACCCCCGAGGCAATTGAAATATTTACGAAAAAGAAAAACCTTAGACTGCTGACAACGGGTGGTCTGGCCGACCCGAAGCTGTCTAACYTGACATATCGTCAGGTCTCCGGTGGCATGTTGGTTCAGGACAAGGACAACGGRCATATCAGCCAGGACGACCTGCGCRTCGTGACCAAGCGCACACCGAGCGATACCGAAATGGCCGATATGCTATTCGCCTGGACCGTCGCAAAACATGTTAAATCCAACGCGATTATCTATGTAAAAGATCGCGCGACGGTTGGCATCGGGGCCGGGCAGATGAGCAGGGTAGACAGCACCCGCATTGCGGCGCGAAAGTCGATTGACATGGCAGTAGTTCTTGGGCTGGAAACTCCGCTTACGCACGGCTCAGTGGTGGCGTCGGACGCGTTCTTTCCTTTCGCCGACGGCTTRCTAAGTGCTGCCGAAGCTGGYGCGACGGCTGTAATCCARCCCGGCGGTTCTATGCGCGATGCGGAAGTTATTGAGGCCGCGAATAATGCCGGTCTTGCAATGGTCTTTACAGGTATGCGCCATTTCCGGCATTAGACAGATATGAAAATACACATCATGCTCTGGGCTACGTTGATTGTCGTTGCCCTCGACCAGCTTAGCAAGGTCTTGGTGGTTCATGTTTTGAACCTTAAAAACATTGGTTCGATAGATGTTCTGCCACCCATCCTRAATTTCAGGATGGCATGGAATCGCGGCGTTAATTTCGGTCTGTTTTCCAGCAACGCGGACGCGGCGCGCTGGATACTGATAGGGCTGGCAATCATTATTGCAGGCTGGGTGGCCTATTGGGTGTACCGAGAAAAGTTGGGTAAAATCGCGCAAATCTCAGCCGGGCTGTTGATAGGCGGCGCGATCGGGAATGTCATTGACCGATTGATCTACGGCGCGGTCGCAGATTTCTTGAACATGTCGTGCTGCGGGTTTAATAATCCGTTTGCGTTTAATGTGGCCGATTTGGCGATTTTTGCCGGGGCGTTTGGGCTAATCTTCTTTACCGGAAATAAAAAGCCAGCGTGACGGCGCGGATTTCATCGGCTACACAAGGGCATAGGGGTAATTTGGGGCCGTTAATGCGGGTAAATATTGGTAAATACGGTTTGGTGTTGGCGCTTTTGGTGTCGGCCTGTGGAAATCGTGAAAAAGGAAGTGCAGGGCCAGATGAGTTTCTGATCCTGCCGGGAAAGCCGTTGCAAACCCCGGCCAGCTTTTCCGAACTGCCAGATCCGACACCGGGTGGGGCGAACATTACTGACCCAACTCCTGTCGCCGATGCTATTTCAGTGCTTGGCGGCAACGCAACTACACTGAGCCAGACAGGTATTCCGGCAGCGGACGGTGCGTTGCTTTCTTATACATCTCGCTATGGCGTCGACGCGGATGCAAGTGTGGTTATAAAAAAACGCCGCCTGTTTGGGCGGCTTGGCGGTCATGCGCTCGATCCGTACAAAGAACTTGAACGCCTTCGCGCCCTGGGTGTGAAGACYCCAAGTGCTCCCCCCGCCCCCCATTAGGGCGGTTATACCCATCACAACCTCTTGATGTGCTTGATGCTGCGCCATCCTGGCGTATCCTGTACGATGTTCAAAAGAATTGGATTTAGAATGAACCGTCTTACGTCCACGCTGCTTGCGTTACTTATATTTACGATTCCCGCGCGCGCCGCAGAAGTTACGACTTTTACGCTGGATAACGGCATGGAAGTGGTRGTGCTGGAAGACCGCCGCGCGCCCGTGGTTGTACATATGGTATGGTACCGGGTCGGGGCTGCTGACGAGCCTCCGGGCAAATCCGGTATCGCTCATTTTCTTGAACATTTGCTTTTTAAAGGGACTGATGACCTYGAAGCTGGCGAATTGTCAGCAATCGTGAAAAAAAATGGCGGCTCGGACAACGCGTTCACCAGCCAGGATTATACTGCTTATTTTCAGCGCGTTGCGGCGGACCGGCTCGACCTGATGATGCAAATGGAATCCGACCGGATGCGCGATCTTGAAATGACCGAGGACGATGTAGCCACCGAACGCAAAGTTGTACTGGAAGAGCGCGGCACACGAACCGATAGTGATCCCAATTCACTGTTTCGCGAACAGCGCAGTGCTGCGCAGTATTTAAATCACCCCTACGGGATTCCGGTAATCGGCTGGCGTCATGAAATGGAACAGTTGAATCGTGACGATGCGTTTGCATTTTACCAGAAATTCTACGCTCCCAATAACGCCGTCCTKGTCGTTGCGGGGGATGTCAGCCCGGAAGARGTCCGCGAACTGGCGGAAAAATACTACGGCCCGCTCGCTCCGACACCGGGGCTTRAGGCTCGGGTCCGCCCGCAAGAACCACCGCAACTGGTTGAACGCCGGTTGACCTTCGTCGACGAACGCATTGCCCAGCCCTTTGTCAGCCGCAGCTATATAGCACCGGAACGCGACCCGGGTGATCAGTTCAAGGCCGCAAGGCTGAAAATGCTGGCGTCGGTACTGGGTGGATCCGGGGCTACGTCAGTGCTGGGTCGTAAACTGCAATTTGAAACCCAAACAGCCATTTTCGTTTCAGCGTCTTACGGCGGCGTTGCACTGGATGATACCACGTTTGGCTTGGTCATCGCACCAACNCCCGNAGGTGTCRTTGGCAGAAGCCGAGGCTGCCCTTGATAAGGCAATCGCTGAATTTATCGAAGAAGGCGTTGATCCGGTACAATTTGCCCGGATCAAGATGCAACTGCGAGCGTCGCAAATTTATGCYGATGACAACATACAATCACTGGCGCAGCTTTATGGCGGGGGTCTGACCTCTGGCCTGACGGTAGAAGACATAGAAGCATGGCCCGAATTGCTGCAATCGATCACCGAAGAAGATGTGATTGACGCCGCGCGCGAGATATTTGTGAAAAAGAATGCGGTGACTGGTTGGTCGATGCCACCAGCTGCTGAGGAGGGTTAAGTATGAAACGGATATTTTTGGCTATTTATCTGACGTTCTTTTCCAGCTTGGCGGCTCTGGCAGTCGAAGTGCAGGAAATCACTTCACCTGGCGGCATCAACGCCTGGTTGGTTGAAGAACGCACGATCCCGTTCACAGCACTTGAAATCCGGTTTCGCGGAGGTTCGGCGCTGGACGCTCCGGGCAAACGTGGGGCGATCAGCCTGATGATGGCAACGCTGGAAGAAGGTGCCGCTGACCTGGATGCGCAAGAATTTGCAGCRGCTCGCGAAGCACTGGCCGCTAGTTATCATTTTAACGTTTTTGACGACACAACATCAATTTCGGCCCGGTTCCTGACCGAAAACCTCGATGAAGCGATTGCACTGCTAAAGACTGCCATCATGGAACCAAGGTTTGATCAGGACGCGATTGACCGGGTGCGGGGGCAGGTAGAATCGATCATTCGCTCTGAGGCAACGGACCCAAGTGACATTGCTGGCCTGGCGTTTGATAAAARGGTTTGGGGCGATCACCCCTACGCCAGCTCACGCAATGGAACGCTGGAAAGCGTCGGAGCGCTGACCCGCGACGATATTCTGGAAGCCCGCGATAGGGTGTTCGGGCTGGACCGGATGTATGTGTCAGCTGTCGGTGATATCAACGCCGAAGAACTTGGCGCGTTGCTGGATGARCTWTTTGGCGATCTGGCCGAGACCGCTGCACCTATGGCGCAAGAGGCTACATATCAGCTGTCYAAAGGCGTTACGGTGATCGACTTTGACACCCCACAGTCAGTGGCACTATTCGGCCATATCGGCATTGAACGCGACGACCCTGATTACATGGCGGCCTACGTTTTGAACGAAGTATTCGGCGGTGGCGGTTTTGAATCGCGSCTGATGCAGGAAGTACGYGAAAAACGCGGCCTGACTTATGGCGTCAGYACTTTTCTGTTGCCGATGGAATACGGCCAATTGGTCATGGGGCAGGTCAGGTCCGACAATGCGCGCATGGCCGAAAGCATCGAAGTTATCCGTGAGGAGTGGGCCAGGATTGGCCGGGACGGGCTGACGGCGGAAGAACTGGAAGACGCCAAGACCTACCTGACCGGCGCTTATGCCCTGCGGTTTGACGGTAACGCACCGATTGCACGGATCATGGTTGGCATGCAGATGATTGGCCTGCCGGTGGACTATATCCGCACCCGGAATGATCAGGTCCGCGCGCTAACGTTGGAAGAAATTAACCGCGTCGCTGCCCGAATTTATCAACCCGATGAACTGCATTTTGTGGTGGTTGGTCAGCCAGATGGCGTCGAAAGCACGAACTAAAACGCCCATGGTCGAATCGGGGTGTGACATGCTAAGTCTGGTGGCATGTCCGCCCCAAACCCCAACATAGGCGAAAAACGCCCTGAAATCCGACAGTTAGATGTGGCGGCCGTCAATCGTATCGCCGCGGGTGAAGTGGTTGAACGCCCGGCCTCAGCGGTGAAAGAGCTGGTGGAAAATGCACTGGATGCAGGTGCCCGYCGGGTTGATGTGACYTACAGCGACGGTGGCAAAACACTGATCCGGGTTGTGGATGATGGGTATGGGATTGCAGCGAATGAATTGTCGCTGGCCCTGTCACGCCACGCGACCTCGAAAATTGACGGCTCGGACCTGCTCAACATCCACACATTCGGATTTCGCGGGGAAGCTTTACCGTCCCTCGGGGCTGTCGGCCGTTTGACAATAACATCGCGTGTCGCCGGGCAAGACGGTGCGACGATTTCCGTAAATGGCAGCGTGATTGAGCCGGTGCGCCCCGCAGCGATTGGCGGCGGTACAGTCGTTGAACTGCGTGATCTGTTCTACGCCACCCCGGCGCGGCTGAAATTCATGCGCACTGACCGGGCCGAAGCGCARGCRATCAGCGATGTGGTTAAACGGCTGGCGATGGCMGARCCMTTTGTYGGCTTCACCYTGCGCGAYGTTTCGGGSGGTGGCGACGGACGGCTGGTGTTTCGTGCGGAACCGGAAACCGGCGAAATGTTTGGTGCGCTGCACGGCCGGCTTGCCCGCGTTATGGGGCGCGAATTTGCTGATAATTCGTTAAAGATTGATGCGGAACGAGAAGGCCTGCACCTGACCGGATACGCCGCCCTGCCAACCTATTCCCGTGGCTCTGCCGTTGCGCAGTATCTGTTCGTCAACGGCCGACCGGTAAAGGATAAACTGCTTACCGGTGCCCTGCGTGCAGCCTATTTTGATTTTCTGCACCGGGGCCGCCACCCGGCGGCKGCGTTGTTCATYGAYTGYGATCCWCARYTGGTGGAYGTGAAYGTRCAYCCKGCKAAATCCGAAGTTCGTTTTCGCGATCCCGGCATGGCACGCGGRCTRATCSTWTCCGGTCTGCGTCATGCGTTGGCTGATGCGGGGCATCGGGCATCAACCACAGTGGCCGGAGCAACCCTTGGTGCGTTTCGCCCGGAACCAACAAGCCCGCGCGTCTACCAGATGGACCGTCCAAGTTTGGGTGCAATCGGCAGTAGCTACCAGGCAATGGCGCCGGGTTTTGCCGAGGCCCCGGTTTCCGGCCGGGTCGAAGCGTTCGAACAGCCGCCCGAAGAAACCAGCGCTGACTGGCCGCTGGGTGTGGCGCGCGCGCAGGTCCATGAAAACTACATCATCGCGCAAACCAAAGACGGCATGGTGATCGTTGATCAGCATGCAGCCCACGARCGRCTKGTCTATGAAAAGTTAAAATCGCAGATGGCGGAAAACGGTGTTACCTCACAGGTGCTTTTGATTCCCGAAATTGTTGAAATGAACAACGCGGACGCCGCCCGCCTGCTGGAAATGTCCGACAATCTTGCGCGCCTTGGTCTGGTGATCGAAGCATTTGGTGGTGGTGCCGTCGCGGTGCGCGAAACCCCGGCAATTCTGGGACAGGTCGATGCCCGCGCCATGCTGCTGGATATTCTGGATGAACTGTCTGACCAAGGTGAAAGCCTGTCGGTTCAGGCGTTGATCGAAGCAGTGCTGTCACGGATTTCTTGCCACGGTTCCATCCGTTCCGGGCGGTTGATGAAGGCTGAAGAAATGAATGCCCTGTTGCGCGAAATGGAAGCGACGCCCCATTCCGGCCAATGTAACCATGGCCGCCCAACCTATGTGGAACTGAAGTTGTCAGATATTGARAGGCTGTTTGGACGTACATGATCCAGATTGGTGCATATAGTTTCACGCTAAGCGACCCTATAGTCATAGCGACAATTGTTGGGACCTTAGTGTTGTTATTGGTGGTCGTTTTATTAATCGTCTCTGTACGGCGTTCCGGCCAGTCAGCACGTTTGATGGCCCCAATAGCGCAACAAATGGGAGTTCTGGGCCAGCGGGTACAGTTGTTGTCAGACGGGCAAAACCAGTTGATCGGCGGGTTGAACCATGTGTCAGAAGCCCAGGCCACCAGCCAGACCAAGATGCTGCATCTGATGGAACAACGCCTGTCGGATGTGACCAAATCCATGGGTGACAGCCTTGAAGGATCGTCGCGGCGCACGGCGCAATCCTTGGGTGATTTGCAACAGCGTCTTGCGACAATCGACAAGGCGCAGGAAAATATTGAAAAGCTGTCGGGCGATGTTTTGTCTTTGCAGGACATCCTGTCGAACAAACAAACCCGCGGTGCATTTGGGGAAATACAGCTGAATGACATCGTCGGCAAAGCCCTGCCAAAAGACAGCTACACCCTGCAACACACCCTATCCAACGGCAAACGTGCCGACTGTCTGATCCATCTGCCCAACCCTCCGGGGCCGATCGTGGTGGACGCAAAATTTCCACTGGAAGCCTATGAAGCACTGCGCCGGGCTGATACCCAGTGGGAAACCAAAGAAGCTGTCGCGCAGTTCAAAACMTCGGTGCGTAAGCACATCCGCGATATTTCGGATAAATACATTYTGGARGGWGARACYGCCGACGGYGCACTAATGTTCCTGCCGTCCGAAGCAATCTACGCCGAACTACATTCCAATTTCCCCGAAATTGTGCGCGAAGGCTTTGACGCCCGTGTCTGGATTGTGTCGCCTACCACTTGCATGGCGACGCTGAATACCATGCGGGCCATCCTGAAAGACGCGCGGATGCGGGAACAGGCAGGGGCAATACGCACAACGCTTAGGCAATTGCACCGCGACGTGGAACTGGTGGTGGAGCGGGTTGGTAAACTCAGCACGCATTTCCGACAGGCGCGCGACGATCTGGACGGGATCAACACGGCCGCTGAAAGGGCCGGCAAGCGCGCGGCGCGACTTGATAATTTTGATTTTGAAGAGCTGGACCCGGAAAATGATGACCGGGTTGTTCCGCTTATCAAGCCCAAGACCTAAGCTAATAAATTTGATCAAGCGCAATGTTGGGCCGATGATTCGTGCTAACGTAAATTCAAACCGGCGAAACATACCAACCGGAGAGAGAATTCAGGGATATAAAAAATGCTCAATATCAGCCCAAGAAAAGTCGCCCATATCATAGTTCGCGCCCGCGAGGTTAACGTGAAAGTCGCCAGATGGGATTCACCCGGCGACCGYGCGGATTCGGATTCAATACTTGAAAGCCGCTCGAGCGATGCCACAGAAAATGAGCTGCGCTCTTTCATTCGAAATCTCAACGATGATGAAAAGGCCAGCCTTGTCGCGGTAATGTGGATCGGGCGCGATACGTATTCGCCGGAAGAACTGGAAGAAGCCAAACAGACCGCCAGGGAAGAGGCAACGACACCAACCGAAGATTACCTTTTGGGGGTGCCGCTGCTGTCTGACTACCTGGAAGAAGGGCTTGAGAAACTCGGTATCTCAGCCACCGACGCCGAAGATGAATTTCTCTGATAATCTAGTGCCCGACGTGGTCAACAATCTGTAAATGCTGCGCCTGACGGTCGATCTCAGCCATCCAGCGATCAATTAGTTTCGGGTCATGTGGAGCGGCTGTAACTCCAACCTGAATTTCATGGTTCAGGATTGCTTCGACCGCCAACGATACCGGAACAGACACCAGCCGCGCCATCGCCGTGCCCCGCATATCGCCCCAGGCATCCATGGTGTAGGTTTTGTGATAGGTCGCGATGCCGTCTGTTTCAGACTTCAGCGCCACACACATGATAACACGGTCTGGCTCACCCTTATCGTAAGCATGTTCTGCCCAAAAACCGTCGGACATTTCTTTCAGGCGCGCTTCGCCCTCTGGCCCTTCCAGTGTTTCAATCTCGCTAAACACGTCTGCCCAGGCATCTGCCCAACCATTCAGGCGCAAGGTGCCGCGCACAAAATCCCGCACCTTCCACGACCCGTCAAAATAATATTGCTGCATGAACGGAATTGAATCGCGGTTTGGATAGACTTCAAAGCTTTCGGGCGTTTCCAGCGGTGCAATATAACTGGTGATCGCGTCCCAGGGCCGCTGAACGGATAGTTCCGAAAACGCGCGGATTGAGCGGGAAGGCGAACGAAGCGCTTTCAATACACCCAAAGGCGACCAACTGAACTTGTATCGAAACGGGTTGGGATGCTTGGGAACGCCGCCACAGTAGGAAATAAACGATAGGGTATTATCTTTGTTATAGCCCTTCGACGCCCGATAATCAGCAACCAGCCAATGGGCCATCAGGTGGTCAATTCCGGGATCAAGACCGACCTCGTTTACCAAAGCAACGCCAGCCATTTTGGCGTCTGTGTCCAGAGCGGCCATCTCTGGTGAAATATAGCTGGACGACACAAAATGCGCGCCTTTGGAAATACTAAGTTCGGCCAAAGGGACATGCCAGTCACCGGGCAGCATGGAAATTACCACATCGCCCTGTTGCAGCTCAGCCCCTAAACAGCCCATGTCGAAAACCTGAATACGATCAGTTATGTCACCAACCGCGTCCTGCGCCTTGTCGATTGATCGATTCCAGACCGTCACTTCTTGCCCGGCTTCGATAAGCCGCCGCAATCCGGGGATTGCCGAAAGACCTGTACCGCACCAATGGATCGTCATAAAAATCTCCTCAAAGCAACTATATGTGCTGATCAAATGTAGCCTTGGCCCGGCCCCAAACACCAGCAATCAGATTGTCGAGTGTTAGCAGCGAGGGCAACAGTTGRCTKGCGTAATCCTGYGARCTTTCAATCGGTAACATGCTGGGCAGATTATCAATCGCTGTAACGTCCAGCGGCGGTTCGTCATGAACTCTCAACGCTGGTGCATCCCATGTCGTTGTGCGGTCGTAAACTTTGACAGGCGAAAATTCTGATGTTGGATCRCAGGCRATATCGCCGATAAYCGACAGCCGACGGGCGTTAGTCTTGGCAGAGGCTGGAACAAAGACCGGACAGCCGGGCGCGGCCAGAATACAGTTCAGGAAAATGTCGTGTTCCAGCACCTCCGGGAACGGTCCACCATGCGCTGTTTCCGCCATGTCCCAACCAGTTGTTTGTACATTCAAAGCCTCGCAGAGATCACGCGCACCTGTCCCGACACGGCCAAGGGCACCGATGATGATCGCAATGGGTCGTGCCGAATTTGTGGCGTCCAGATCAGCACCGATTGCGGCCACCAGGGCTTCAGCACTCGGGAATGTAGACACCGGTTCGCAGATTAAACCCTGCTTTAGTGCCGCCCAGCATTTTAGGGATACAGCAGCGCCAGCATATCCCGCCCAATACCCAAACGCCGCTACGCGACGCCCATCTTCCGCAACCAGATACTCAAGATCATACAGCGTWCCACCTCCTGCTTTGAAGCGCTCCAGCAAAATTAGGCCATCTGCCTGCCCCTTGTATGCGTGGCCAAACATGATGTGGCGGTGAACCAGCGGGGTGCCATCTTCGGGTAATTCTTTCAGGCCGAATATGATCGCATCGACCGGGGCATCCGGCCAACTGTTCTCGGCCACAATTTCACATCCTGCTTCCCGATATCCGTCAATCGGAATYGCCCGCACACTGCTGATTTCCACGCTGACACGAATGCCTTTTTCCATCAGCTCGGCAGCACCCTCAGGTGTCAGCCCAACCCGTTCTTCATGCTCGCGCTGTTCCGCACGCACCCATAAATGTGTCATATCCCGTCTCCCTTAGTCTGGGGTTTAGGGCAAGAAACACGCGATGCCAATGGCCGCAATCATAACCCGAATACGCCGCGAATAACGGGCAAAAGAGCAGCGGCAACAATGCCTGTTCCAGCGCYCACGCCAAGGCGAATTGCCGGGCTGCCAAGWTTTGGTGCGATAAGCCCAAGTCCTCCGCAAACCACCGCATAAAAGATCAATACAAACGGATCCATAAATTCCAAGTAACATAGTCAGTGGTTTTCAGGATCAATTTTAATTGAACAAGCGTTCAAAAAAACACTGGATTTGAATCAGCGCAGGCTTTACGCTTGCGCAGGCATTGGTACTATTGCGCTGAGTTAGTCCTCAGGGAACAGATTCGGATCAATGACTTCCCGCAGATCTGCAAAAGCAGGCAGGGTGAGCGTTTGGGAGGACGTGACTTTGAAAGACTGGGATACCTCGACGCAACCAACGTCCATTCCTGCACTACTTGCGCGCAATGTGCGTAAATTCGGGGCCAAACCTGCGTACCGTGAAAAAGAATTCGGTATCTGGCAAAGCTGGACATGGTTTGAAGTTGCTGAAGAAATTCGCGCAATGGCGCTTGGTTTTATGTCGCTTGGAGTTCAGGAAGGCGACCACATTGCAATCATCGGACGCAATCGCCCCGCACTTTACTGGTCGATGGTCGCGGCGCAAATGGCCGGGGCCGTTCCGGTACCGCTTTATCAGGATGCCAGCGCCGAAGAAATGACTTACGTGCTGGACCACTGTGGCGCCAGCTATGTTGTGGTTGGCGATCAGGAGCAGGTCGACAAGGTTCTGGAAGTGCAGGACCAGGTCAAAGGCATCAGCCACATCATCTATCTGGAAGACCGCGGTTTACGGAAATACGACCATTCACACCTGCATTCCCTGCGCGATATTCAGGCCGAAGGCCGCGCGGCGCATGAGCGGTTTGAGGCAGAGCTGGAYCGCCGGCAGGCTAGTCTGGGTTATGATGATACCTGCGTGATGCTGTACACATCTGGCACGACGGGCCGGCCCAAAGGCGTTGTGCTGTCGAACCGCAACATCATTGAAACGTCTAAAAACACGTCAGAGTTTGACCACCTGAAACCGGGTGACGAAATATTGGCGTATCTGCCGATGGCCTGGGTTGGGGATTTCATTTTCTCCATCGGTCAGGCCTATTGGACCGGGTTTTGTGTGAACTGCCCGGAATCCCCCGATACGATGATGACCGACTTGCGGGAAATCGGGCCGACGTATTATTTCGCGCCGCCGCGGATGTTTGAAACCCAGTTGACCAATGTTGTGATCCGTATGGAAGATGCCGGGCGGTTCAAGCGCTGGCTGTACCGGGTGTTTATGGACCACGCCAAGAAGGTTGGCGCCGATATTCTGGATGGAAACCCTGTAAGTGGGTGGGATAAGTTCAAGTATTCATTGGGAAATCTGTTCGTCTATGGCCCGTTGAAAAACACGCTTGGCTTTAGCCGGGTGCGGGTGGGTTATACCGCTGGTGAAGCGATCGGGCCGGAAATATTTGATTTTTACCGCTCGCTTGGGATCAATCTGAAACAGCTTTACGGTCAGACGGAAGCGTCAGTATTTATTACCCAGCAACCGGATGGCCAGGTTCGTTCTGACACGGTCGGGGTGCCTTCACCTGGGGTCGAAATACGGATCGCCGACAGTGGTGAGGTTTTCTACCGCTCACCCGGCGTGTTCATCCGGTATTTCAAGAACGATGAAAGCACCGCAAACACCAAAGACGCCGAAGGATGGGTGGCCACCGGCGACGCCGGGTTTATCGAAGAATCCAGCGGCCATTTGCGGATCATTGACCGGGCCAAGGATGTCGGAAAAATGGCTGACGGGCGGATGTTCGCGCCCAAGTACATTGAAAACAAACTAAAATTTTTCCCCAACATTCTGGAAGTCGTGGTGTTCGGCAATGGTCGTGATTTCTGCACAGCGTTCATTAATATTGATCTGACAGCTGTCGGCAACTGGGCTGAACGCAACAATATCGCCTATGGGTCATATCAGGAACTGGCAGGGCATCCGCAGGTTTACGGCACCATTCAGGCCCATGTGGAAGAGGTGAATCGTTCCGTTGCCACCGATGATATGTTGTCAGGCTGTCAGGTGCATCGGTTTTTGATTCTGCACAAAGAATTGGACGCTGACGATGGTGAAATGACCCGGACTCGAAAAGTTCGCCGGGTAATCATCGAGGATAAGTTCAGTGATCTGATTGACGCGCTGTATGATGGTTCAACCGAGCAATATACTGAAACCGAAGTGACCTATGAAGACGGGCGCAAGGGGATGATTTCCGCGACGCTGGAAATCCGCGATGCGGCGGCTGTGGGTGAGCATGAGGTGGCAGCCGAATGAACGCAATTAGCTCGCAACCCTACACCACCGCTGATGGCCGGGAAATCGGTAAAGTGTTGATGGAGATGAAAAATATCACCCTGAAGTTCGGTGGGGTGGTGGCAATTGAGGATATCAGCTTCGATATTCAGGAAGGCGAGATACGCGCGATTATCGGACCGAACGGGGCCGGTAAGTCTTCGATGCTGAATGTCATTTCTGGCTTTTATGTTCCGCAGGAAGGTGAAGTCTGGTTTCACGGCGCACGCCGCCCGGCGATGAAACCCTATCAGGTTGCGCAGCAAGGCATTGCCCGCACGTTTCAGAACATCGCCCTTTTTGAAGGCATGAGCGTTCTCGACAACATCATGACCGGCCGTCTGAACCATATGAAATCCGGTTTGCTGGCGCAGGCAATCTGGCGYGGCAAGGCCGAGAAGGAAGAATTTGARAACCGCGAAAAAGTGGAACGGGTCATAGATTTCCTTGAAATTCAAAGCATTAGAAARACACCGGTRGCGCGCTTGCCCTATGGTTTGAAGAAACGGGTAGAGCTGGCGCGGGCTCTGGCGGCTGAGCCAAAACTGCTGCTTTTGGACGAACCGATGGCTGGTATGAACGTCGAGGARAAAGAGGACATGAGCCGCTTTATCCTGGATGTGAATGATGAATTTGGCAYMACSWTSTKTSTGATWGAACAYRAYATGSGSGTRRTSATGRAYCTGKCKGATCNKMKTYRYTGNYMTSGMYYAYGGNNGCAAANNMTSGSCGASGGWRMRCCSSAKGAWRTSCRSAATRAYCARSSGGTRATTGACGCATATCTGGGGGTGTCCCATGACTGAAAAACYGTGCCTGTCTAGCACCGRCTTTCTATCGGATTTGCGTGTGGCAAGAAATTTAGGGGATATCACCAATGCCTGAGCAGTTATTTTTCGCCGCAGAGGTTGCCGTTAACGGGCTGATGACCGGGGTACTCTATTCGCTGGTGGCGCTTGGGTTTGTGTTGATCTTCAAAGCGTCGGGAATTTTCAATTATTCCCAAGGTGTGTTGGCACTGTTCGCGGCACTGACGCTGGTGGGAATTATGGACGGGCAGGTACCGTTCAGAAATGTGATCAATGCAACGTTTGGCACCAGTTTTGATAAATTTGGCTGGGAAGTACCGGTACTACTGGCGATTGCCCTGACCATTGGTCTGATGATTGTGCTGGCGATATTGATTGAACGTTATGTGCTGCGGCGCCTTGTAAATCAGCCGGAAATTATTCTGTTCATGGCCACCATCGGGCTGGCGTTYTTTCTGGAAGGTTTTGGCGACATCATGTGGGGGTCCGAAATCAAGACCCTGAACATCGGKYTGCCGCAGGGGATTTCAGACGTGGTCGAGACCAAGACCTATGAATGGTTCGGCTATGGGTTCTACATCGACAAGCTGGATATGGTGGCGACGGTTTTCGCAGTGTTGCTGGTGGTGGCGCTGATGTTGTTTTTTCAATATTCCAAACAGGGCCGGGCATTGCGCGCTGTGGCGGATGACCATCAGGCGGCGCTGTCGGTTGGTATATCACTGCGGTTTATCTGGGTGCTGGTCTGGTCAATWGCCGGTATCGTCGCGCTRGTCGCCGGTGCCATGTGGGGCGCGAAATCCGGCGTGCAGTTTTCGCTRTCCCTGATYGCRCTAAAGGCGCTRCCGGTGCTGATGCTGGGCGGGTTCACATCGATCCCCGGCGCGATAGTTGGCGGYATGATCATCGGSGTGGGCGAGAAGCTGTTTGAGTTTTCCATCGGCCCCTGGATTGGCGGCGCTACAGAAAACTGGTTCGCTTATGTGCTGGCGCTCGTGTTCCTTGTCTTTCGCCCGCAGGGGTTGTTTGGCGAAAAGATAATAGAGAGGGTGTAGGCCATGATCTACCGCGAAGCTGGTGATTTTAAGACGTCCTATGCCAAGGACAGTCAGACTTTCCCGATCAAATTTGACCGKWTGGGGTTTTATGTCACYCTSRYKKTKGCGTTTCTGGTGGTCCCRTTCWTCATCAATGAYTAYTGGGCCAAYGCGATWTTRATGCCNTTTNCTGATYTATGCGATTGCSGCWNTTGGGSTKRAMNATTCTGACCGGCTATACCGGRCAGGTYAGYCTKGGGACYGGYGGKTTTATGGCWGTGGGGGCCTATTCRGTTTACAARCTGATGACSTCGTTCCCGGATGTCAGYATTGCYATYCATGTRYTGATCGCCGGWTTTATCACCGCCGGTGTCGGGGTGATTTTTGGACTGCCATCGTTGCGGATCAAAGGATTTTACCTGGCGGTWTCRACRCTKGCGGCGCAGTTCTTTCTGGTCTGGCTGTTCAACAAGGTGCCGTGGTTCTTCAACTATTCGGCGTCAGGGATGATCAATTCGCCCGAGCGCACCATTGCCGGGATCGCCGTGACCGGCCCCACAGCGGATGCCTGGGCRAAATAYCTGTTCTGTCTGRTWTTCGTAACTGTGCTGGCGTTCATTGCGCGCAACCTGACACGCGGCGCTGTCGGGCGCAGGTGGATGGCTATACGGGATATGGATATCGCGGCTGAAATCATCGGGGTGAACCCGCTGCGCGCCAAGCTGTCGGCGTTTGCGGTCAGTTCGTTTTTTGTMGGMRTTTCCGGGGCGCTGTTTTTTGCGGTTTATCTGGGCTCGGTCGAAGTGGGCGAGGCGTTTAGTATCAACAAATCATTCCTGATCCTGTTCATGATTATCATCGGCGGGCTGGGGTCAATTTTTGGCTCATTCGCGGGGGCCGCGTTCATGGTGGTGCTGCCGGTTTTGTTGAAGAATGTTTTTGTGCAGGGGCTGGGCTGGTCGCCCGATCTGGCGGCGCATCTGGAGATTATGGCGGTCGGCGCGCTTATTATTGGTTTTTTGATTGTCGAGCCACATGGGCTGGCGCAGCTTTGGCGTTTGACCAAGGAAAAATTACGGCTTTGGCCTTTCCCRTACTAGGGCAGGGTTGATGATAAGCGGGGAGACCCGAAAACGAATGTTGTAAACCAAGGGAGGAAAACAACAGATGAAATTGAAACTTACAGCAATAGCGGTGGCGGCAGTTATGGCCGCAGCTCCCGCGATGGCCGAACTGGTATTCCCGGATCTCAGCTATCGGACCGGTCCGYTTGCCGCAGGTGGTACGCCTGTGTCGGATGGCTACCAGGATTACTTTACCCTGCTGAATGCGCGTGATGGCGGCATCGGCGGTGAAATGACYAAGATTATTGAGTGTGAAACAGCCTACAACACCGAAAAAGGTGTGGAATGTTATGAAGCGACCAAAGACGAAGGCGCTCTGATATATCAACCGCTTTCCACCGGGATTACTTACGCWTTGATCCCGAAAGCAACGGCGGACGGTATTGCGATCCACACAATGGGTTATGGCCGGACATCCGTTAAGAACGGCAAGGTGTTTAAGAACGTCTTTAACTATCCGGTGAATTACTGGGATGGCGCTTCCGTGGGTGTGAACCACTTCAAGGAACAGGCCGGTGGCTCGCTTGAAGGTAAGAAGATCACMCTGCTGTACTTCAACGGCGCTTACGGCAAAGAGCCAATTCCAACGCTGAAAGTACTGGCGGAACAGGAAGGCTTTACGCTGAACACGATCCCGGTGGATTACCCCGGTCAGGAACAGAAATCACAGTGGCTGCAAATCCGCCGTGAAAAGCCCGACTTTATCCTGTTTTGGGGTTGGGGYGTGATGAACCAGGTTGCGGTTCAGGAAGCAGCCAACATCCGTTACCCGATGGATCAGTTCATGGGTATCTGGTGGTCCGGTTCGGAAAATGACGTGATCCCGGCTGGTGACGGCGCGAACGGCTATAAGGCGCTGGCGTTCCACAATGTTGGCAATGATTTCCCGATCTTTGCGGACATCCAGAAATATGTTGTGGATGCGGGTAATGCGGCAGGTGACGGCAGCAATGTCGGTACCGTGCTGTATAATCGCGGCATGTACGCGGCGTTTCTGGCAGCGGAAGCTGTGAAAACCGCGCAGGAAGCCAACGGTGTTGCAAACATCGACGCGGCAATGATGCGTGACGCAATGGAAGTTCTGGAAATCACCGAAGCCAAGATGGCGGCCGCTGGCCTGCCCGGATTTGGCCCGGAGTTTCAGGTGACCTGTGAAAACCACGGTGGCCCCGGTATGGCCGGTGTTGCGCAGTGGGATGCAAGCGCGCRGAAATGGAATATGATTTCAGATTTTGTTCAGTCTGACAGTGCCGTTGTGGGCCCATTGATTGCGGYGGACTCGGCAGCTTTTGCAGCTGAGAACAACATCGCCGAGCGTTGCGGCTAAGTGAAYTTTTCCCCGGCCRCATTTAATTGTGGCCGGGGAATTTTGAGTATTTAGGAACAGAAGAAWTGTCATGTTAGATTCCGCTCAGTCCGACGAATTATTACTTGAGGTCAACAATATTGAAGTGATCTACAATCACGTCATTCTTGTTCTGAAAGGTGTTTCGCTGAATGTTGCCAAAGGCGGTATTACCGCACTTTTGGGCGGCAACGGTGCYGGTAARACRACGACGTTAAAGGCGATTTCAAACCTGCTGCGYTCGGAGCGCGGCGAAGTGACCAAAGGCTCAATCAAATATCGCGGCGAAAATGTTCAGGAACTGGACCCGGCGGATATGGTGAAGAAAGGCGTCATCCAGGTRATGGARGGACGCCAYTGTTTTGARCAYYTGACGGTTGAGGAAAACCTGATGACCGGCGCCTATACGCGGCGCGACGGGCGCGACGCTGTCGAGGCCGATCTTGATCTGGTTTACACATATTTTCCGCGCCTGAAAGAGCGGCGCAAAAGTCAGGCGGGTTATACCTCGGGCGGTGAACAACAGATGGTGGCCATCGGGCGCGCGCTGATGAGCAGACCGGAAACGATTTTACTGGATGAGCCGTCCATGGGGCTGGCACCGCAACTTGTGGAAGAGATTTTCACTATCGTAAAGAATTTGAATGAAAAGGAAGGCGTGTCTTTCCTGCTGGCCGAGCAGAATACCAACGTGGCGCTGCGCTTTGCCCATTATGGCTACATTCTGGAAAGCGGGCGCGTGGTGATGGAYGGNCCCNGCGGATGATYTRCGCGAGAACCCGGATGTGAAAGAATTCTATCTTGGTGTGTCGGAAGAAGGGCGCAAATCGTTTCGCGACGTGCGATCCTACCGGCGGCGTAAGCGCTGGTTGGCGTAATGAACAAGTATTATGACGATCTGGAAACCCGTTCAGCGGATCAGCGTGAGGCGGACCAGACCGCTGCATTGATGTCCCGGTTGGGTGAATCAAGCGCGCCGGATGATTGGAAAGAGATTGCCGCCTCGGTGAAATCCATTTCGGATTTGGCGCGCCTTCCGGTTCTGCGCAAGTCTGATCTGGCCGAGTGGCAAAAGGCACGCCCGCCCTTTGGTGGAATCAAAACTGCTAATGTCGCCCACATTTTCCAGTCGCCGGGGCCGATTTACGAACCCGGCGGGATCAGCCATGACTGGTGGCGGGTCGGGCGGTTTCTGCATGCTTGCGGGATTGGGTCAGCGGATATTGTGCAGAACTGTTTCAGCTATCATCTGACCCCGGCGGGGATGATCTTTGAAAGCGGCGCGCGGGCTGTGGGGGCGACAGTGTTACCTGCTGGTACCGGCCAGACCGAGATGCAGGTGCGTGCGGCCGAGCATGTGGGCTGCACCGCTTACGCTGGAACGCCGGATTATCTGAAGGTGATACTGGATAAGGCCGAAGAGATGGGCGTGACGTTAAAGTTCACCCGCGCGGCTGTCGGCGGTGGGGCGCTGTTTCCGTCTTTGCGCCAGGAATACGCCGATCGCGGCATTCAGTGTTTGCAGAACTATGCGACGGCCGATCTGGGCAACATCGCCTATGAAAGCCCGGCGATGGAGGGGATGATCGTGGATGAGGGTGTGATTCTGGAAGTCGTGCGCCCCGGCACCGGTGATCCGGTGAAAACCGGCGAAGTGGGTGAGGTGGTGGTGACCGCCCTGAACCCGGACTATCCGCTGATCCGTTTTGCTACCGGGGACTTGTCAGCCGTGCTGTCGGGTATCAGCCCCTGTGGGCGCACCAATATGCGCATTAAGGGCTGGATGGGCCGGGCCGACCAGACATGTAAGATCAAAGGCATGTTCGTGCGCCCGGAACAGGTGGCGGAACTGGTGGCGCGCCACCCTGAAATCACCCGCGGGCGGGTGATTGTCAGCCGCGAGGGCGAGGCAGATATGATGACGGTTAAACTGGAATGCGAGGGCGGTGATCTGGCCGAGTATGAGGCCAGTTTGATCGCCGTACTAAAGCTGAAAGGCCGGGTTGAGCTTGTAACACCGGGCAGTTTGCCCAATGATGGACTGGTGATTGACGATCAGCGCAGCTACGACTGAGCGTCACTGGTGTGAAAAGTGAGGTGTCTTATGCAGCAATTTCGTAAGCTATTCCTATCTGTAATATTGGTTTTTGCCGGGTCGGTTGCGCAGGCCGGGGAAAATCTGGCGCTGATTATCGTGAACAAAGACTATCGGAACTATGCAAATGTTGGGGATGCGTTTGATGTTACTTCCTTAACCCGGCAATTGCGGACCGCGGATTTCAAAATACAAACAGTGCGCAATATGAATCTGAAAGGACTGGGTACGATAACACCGGGTTTGCGTTCTAAAATTGAATCAGCCGACCGGGTGTTGGTGTTTTTTGCCGGACAGGTTGTATCCAGTGATCGGGAAAGCTGGCTGCTAACAACGGACGCACCTATTGGGGACGGATTGCTGGCCGGAAGTTTTGGCCTGCCGATACAATCGGTGATGGACCTGCTGGGCAGAAAAGCCGGAAGTGCAGTGCTGATGGTTGGCTATCCGGGCTCCTCCAAGCCAATGGTTGCGGGTTTGAAAACCGGGTTTTTCCCGGTGGCGATACCGCAGGGGGTTACGGTGTTTTCTGGCCGACCCCGTGATCTGGTGCGGGTGTTAAGCGGCGGCTTACTTGTTGAAGGGACCAGCATGGCAGCGGTGCTTGAAGATGCACCACGCAACGTGACAGCCTATGGGTATATTCCGCCTGTGGCAGCGTTTCTGCCGGTAACGGTGGCGCCAGTCTTGTCCGGCAATGGCAGCGAAGCGGATGAACTGGAGCAACTGATCTGGAACAATGCGCGCGCCAGTGGCACCGAGGCTGGCCTTAACACTTACCTGCGCCGCTACCCGAGTGGCCGATATGTGGTGCAGGCAAACGAAATGCTGGCCGCGTTGCTCAAATCGCCGGTAGATCTGGCGCGGGAAGTTGAAGAAGCCCTGGCATTAAACCGCGAAACGCGCCGAGAAATTCAGCGGGATTTGTCTTTGCTGGGGTATGATACCCGTGGCGTGGACGGGATTTTTGGTCGTGGTACCCGGGCGGCTGTGGTTGCATGGCAAGGGGCAAACGGAATTTTCGAAACCGGCTACCTAAGCGGCAACCAAATTGCTGCCCTTAAATCCGAGGCCGCCGTTCGGGCGGAGGAATTGGAAGAAGAAGCCCGGATACGGCGTGCCGAGCACGACCGGCGGGATGCAACTTATTGGCGCTCAACCGGGCGCGGCGCGGACGAGACGGGATTGCGGGCGTATCTGAAACGCTTTCCTGACGGGCTCTATTCTGAAATCGCAATTGAACGGTTGGAAGTATTTGACGCCGAGCGGCGACGCACAGCCGCCCTTGCCGAGAGCAATGCGTGGGACCAGGCGCGTGAGGTTAATTCATTGGCCGGATATCAGGATTTTCTGGGGGCATATCCAGACGGGGCATTTTCCGATAACGCACGCGAAAAGGTTGCCAAGTTGACAGCAAATAAATCCAACAGTGCGGCAAAGCGTGAAGAGCAGCGGGTGCTGAACAATCCGATCACCCGTTTGCTTGTGGAGCAGCAACTGGCGGCGATTGGTTTGAAGCCGGGCAAGGTCGACGGCAAATATGATGATGCTACCCGCAAGGCAATACGACGGTTCCAGCGGTCAGCTGATCTGCCGGTGTCGGGCTATGTAACGCAGGCGACAATTGTGCGGCTGTTGGCAGTACGTTAATCGCCAAAATAAAAGGCCGCCGGAAATACCGACGGCCTTTTTAAAATTCCACTCGGATTACTTAGCCCTGACGGGCTTTGAACCGGCGATTGGTTTTGTTGATTACATAGACGCGGCCCTTACGACGCACGATCCGGCAATCACGGTGCCGGTTCTTGAGCGAACGGAGCGAGTTCCTGACCTTCATGATCCTATCCTCATTCATGCGGCGCGGTTGCGCCTAAAATTCTGTTCTGCCCGGATTGGGCAATGGTGGGCGTAACAGGTTTCGAACCTGTGACCCCTTCGATGTCACCGAAGTGCTCTACCGCTGAGCTATACGCCCGACAATGCGAACCCCTGATCTTGAACGTCTGAGCTACGCCCAAACAAACAAGACGCGGGTGGGTCCCGCGCCGGTTAGCTGGTCTATAAAAGGAGTCGCTTCTGCTTTCAAGGGGTTTTGATGTCCTTAAGTTTCCCGCTATATTAATCTGAAGAAGGAGCAAGAATGTCGGAACGTGCCTATCAGCTGACCCTGCCAAGGGTGCGCAAGTCCAGTGTGGTTTTTGCCTCACCCCATAGCGGAAGTGCCTATGACGCTGGGTTTTTAGCGGGTTCAGTGCTGAATGAGCGTTCTATTCGATCCTCTGAAGATGCGTTTGTGGACGTGTTGTTTAACGCAGCACCGCGTTTCGGTGCGCCTTTATTGTGCGCATTAGCCCCCCGCGCATTCGTCGATCTGAACCGCAGCGCCGATGAACTGGACCCGGCATTGATCGCTGGAATGGCCAAATCAACAACAAACCCAAGGATTTCGTCCGGATTGGGGGTAATCCCCAGGGTGGTTTCTAATGGGCGTTCTATCTATCGTGGCAAAATTGCACGCCGAGAGGTCGATAAGCGATTGATCGAAATCTGGTACCCGTTCCACGCCCGTTTGCAAACCCTGCTGAATGAAGCGCATGAGCTGTTTGGCGAGGCGATATTGGTGGATTGCCATTCCATGCCCCATGAGGCGATCAGTGCGTTTAGCAACAGTAACGCCCTGCGCCCGGATGTTGTGCTGGGGGACCGGTATGGTGCGGCGGCCAAATCAGAAGTGGTTGACCTGATTGAAGCTGCGTTTGAAGATGCAGGGCTAAAAGTTGCCCGCAATGTACCCTTTGCCGGGGCGTTTACCGCACAGCATTATGGCCAGCCATCGCGGGGCCAGCACGTGGTGCAGATTGAAATTGACCGTTCACTTTATATGGATGAAGAATTGATCCAGCCGAATGAGAATTTCGGCGAGATGAAGATACTCGTCACACGGGTTATTTCTGAAATAACTGCACTGGGACGCAAGAAAATGCAGTTGGCTGCTGAATAGTCTGAAACGGGCTTACCGCAGCGCACGGCCCTTCTTAATTGCGTCCTTGCCAAACCTTTCGCGGATACTGTCGGTGGCGCGTTCTGCATCCACCCGCTTTGCCGCCAGTGGGTCCAGCAGATCGCCCGAAAGATCTGCACGGTTTTCTGCAATCAGATCACTTATTCCGACCCCAATCAGACGATATGGCCCCTGATTACCGACCTGGTCAAACAGCTCTCTCGCTGTGCGATAGATACGATCCGCCAGTTGCGTAGGGTCGCGCAAGCTGATGCGTCGGCTAAGCAGCGTGTGGTTGGCACGTTTCAGTTTCAGCGTTACCACCCGCCCCGCCAGATCCCGCGCCTTGGCCCGGTCTGATACGTTTTCCGCCAGCCGCCAGATATGCCCGTCAAGGATGTGGATGTCCGATGTGTCATCATAAAACGTGGTTTCGTTAGAAATTGATTTCACCGGCGCGTTGGCGGAAATGCGGCGCCGATCCTGTCCACGGGCCAGAAAATACAGCCGGTCGCCCATGCTGCCAAACCGGGCGCCTAAATCCTTGCGCTCCCATCTGAGCAGGTCGGCAAATGTTCGGATACCGGCCTTGTCCAGTGACTGTTTGGTAACTTTGCCGACCCCCCAGATCATGCTGACCGGTTTGTCGCGCAGGAATTCATCAGTTTCCGCCTTGCCGATCACCGAAAAACCACGTGGTTTGTCCAGGTCGGACGCGACCTTGGCCAGGAACTTATTGTGGCTAAGACCGATTGATCCGGTCAACCCCACTTCATCCTTCATCCGCTTGATCAATTTGGCCAGCATCACCGCTGGGGGCGCGCCGTGCAGTTTTTCGGTACCGGTCAGGTCCATAAACGCTTCATCCAGTGACAGCGGCTCGACCGATGGGGTCAGTTCATCCATCATTGCACGGATGGCGCGGGAGGCTTCGACATAGGCTGACATTCTGGGGCGCACCACCACCGCCTCGGGGCAGAGTTTAAGCGCCTGAAACATCGGCATCGCCGAATGCACCCCCTTGATTCGGGCAATATAGCAGGCAGTTGACACCACGCCGCGCCGTCCACCGCCAATGATCACGGGTTTATCCGCCAATTCCGGGTTGTCGCGTTTTTCCACCGAGGCATAGAACGCATCGCAATCCATGTGGGCGACGGTCAGATCGAATAGTTCTGTGTGCGATTTAACCCGCGGGCTGCGGCATTTCGGGCAACGCAGACCAGTTTTAAACTGGGTCAGGCAATCACGGCACAGGGTGGGCATTTCGGGGTTGAATACCTTTCAATTCAGCGGCGTTACCCCCATATAGTCTGGAATAACAAAAAGAAATACACAGGGGACCAGTAGTTTTGGAACAGATATTAGCGGAATTTGTCGGCTCAAACGCGATATTTCTCGCGCTCGCGGGCTTTATTATCATCAGCATTTTTCTGGGCGTGCGCATTGTGCCGCAATCGGAAAAATTCGTGGTGGAACGTTTTGGCCGGCTGCGCGCGGTTCTTGGACCGGGGATTAACTTTATCGTGCCGTTTCTGGATCGGGTTCGTCACAAGGTGTCGGTGCTGGAACGCCAGCTGCCGTCGGCTTCACAGGATGCGATCACCTCGGATAATGTGCTGGTCTCGGTTGAAACCAGTGTATTTTACCGCATTCTCGAGCCTGAAAAAACCGTTTACCGGATCCGCGACGTGGATGCCGCAATCTCGACCACGGTGGCCGGCATCGTGCGCGCCGGCATCGGCGAAATGGAACTGGACGAAGTACAGTCAAACCGCCAGGAACTGATCGACAAAATTCAGGAACAGGTGGCCCAGGCGGTGGACGACTGGGGCATTGAAGTGACCCGGGCGGAAATTCTCGACGTTAATCTGGATCAGGCCACCCGCGAAGCGATGCTGCAACAGCTAAACGCCGAACGTGCCCGGCGGGCGCAGGTGACTGAAGCCGAAGGTACCAAACGGTCGGTGGAACTGAACGCGGATGCCGAATTATACGCAGCCGAGCAAAAAGCCAAAGCCCGCCGGATTTCGGCGGACGCCGAGGCTTACGCGACCGAAGCCGTGGCCAAGGCAATTGCCGCCAACGGGCTGGAAGCGGCGCAGTATCAGGTGGCGCTGAAACAGGTCGAGGGGCTGGTCGCGCTGGGTTCAGGAGAGGGCAAGCAGACCATCGTCATCCCGACCTCGGCAATTGACGCCTTTGGCGAAGCGTTCAACATGCTCAAAGGCCGCAAGTAATGTGGTGGCAGGAATGGTGGGTCTGGATTGTGGGCGGCATTGCCCTGGGCGTGCTGGAAATCATCGCGCCTGCCTTTGTATTGCTGGGCTTTTCCATCGGGGCGTTGGCAACCGGGGTTTTGATCGCGCTCGGGCTACTAGGCGGCTCACTTCCGGTATTGATACTGGTTTTCGCTGTTATATCGCTGGTAGCGTGGATGGTGATGCGCAAGGTCTTCGGCTTGAAACGCGGGCAGGTGAAAATCTGGGACGAGGATATTAACGATCGTTCCTGACCCCTAAGTGCGGCTACGCATCGTTTTCAATTTGTTGACTGAGCCCTCAATAGCTTCGCCCTTGATTATCCACGATAGGCCGAAGGCGATGATAGCAATCGTTTCTGCCCAGAATACAAACGTACCCGGGATCGGGATAAGTGAGCCGGCAATGAAAGCCACCGTGCAAACAACAATCACGTATCCCAGTATACGGAACAGGAAGTTTCGAAACTGCTTGTCCTCATTGGGGGTTGTTCCTTCTTCGCACCGTTGAAAGTTAATCAGGCAGAATGTTGCCAGACTGCCAAAAAACATCACCGCAAATACGGCGTGCAGGTTTTTGGTAATGTCCCCTGACAGGGTACATTGCAGCCAGGTACAGACTGGTTCAATCTCAGACCCGGATTTGGCCCAGTCCATCGGTGAAAAAGCGATGCCAACCGCTCCTACAGCCGCCAGACGTGATACCACTTTGTCGGTGGGTTTGCGCAAGTCTTTGTCAAAACCTTTGTAGGAAAACAGGAAAACGCCGATGGCGAACAGGCTGCCAACCAGAATTTCACGCCCGCCGGAATAGAAGTAAGCGCTGATCGATTCCTTTGGGCCGGACCGGTCGGCAATCAGACTGAAAAGAATCAGGAATACCGGTAAAGAGATGCCAATGAAACCGATGAACCTGCGCACTTCCAAATAGGATGTAACAAGTTCGTTTTTGTCTTTCTGTTTAGCGCCAACCGCCGCTTTTTTCGTGGCCATGACAATATCCCTTATTCAATAATTTTTGGCGTTCAGGACAAAATAGGCCTGACGGTCTGAATATATCACAAAATGGTTTTGACGTGAATTGTCGAAACGGATTGCAACCTATCGGTTTGGCCGTTTCGCCTGAGGTGAGGCCAGTTCGGCCTGTATCGCCTGCGCGGCACCGCGTGGATCAGGGGATTGCCAGACCGGACGGCCCACAACGATGTGATCAGCGCCGTCTTTGATCGCCTGTGCAGGGGTGGCGATGCGTTTCTGGTCACCAATATCTGCCCCCACCGGGCGCACACCGGGGGTGACGATCAGGCGGCCCTGCGCTTCGGGCAGGGCACGGATGATTGCGGCCTCTTGCGGGCTGGCGATAACCCCGTCGGCGCCTGCTTCGAACGCACGGCCAGCGCGTTCAACAACCAGGTCCGGGATATTCCCGTCTTTAATCTGGGCGGCGTCCAGATCAGCCCGGTCCAGTGAAGTCAAAATGGTGACTGCAAGAATTTTCATGTCCTTGCCACCAGCACCTTCCTTGGCAGCGCGCACTACATGGGGATCACCGTGAACAGTCAGGAAATCGAGATCAAATTGCGCCAGACCACGAACTGCCGCCTCAATCGTGGCGCTGATATCGAACAGTTTCATGTCGAGGAAAATACGCTTGCCGTGTTCCTGTTTCAGTTCATTCGCCAGCGCCAGACCACCGCCGGTTAGCATGCCAAGGCCGATTTTGTAAAAGCTGACATCATCGCCAATTTGTTCAGCCAGTTTCAGGCCCGCAAGGGCGTCAGGCACATCGAGCGCCACGATCAGTTGGTCAGGATTGTATTTCATAGGCGCTGTTTAGGGTGGCTGGTTGGCCAGTGCAACCGGGTCAGCCGCCACCATATATCACATCCATATCCGGCCTTTCGGTACAATACATATGCACCCAGATATAGGCGTGGTTAAAGAGCGCCAGCACCAGCGCGTTCCAGGAACCGGTCAGCAGCGCGATGCCCCACATTCCCAGAAATACAAAGGTGTACATCGCGTTCGCGGAATATTTGAAAGCCCCCTGATCAACTAACGGCATATTTACATATTGATCAAAGAAATGATCGCCGCCAAGGGCGCGGGAAATCGTGAAATATTTAATGACCGAGTGCATGCCCCAGATAGCCGGGAGCATCAGCAACCCACCGGCGACCAGCTGCAAAGTTCGATCACCACCGAGCGAGCCCGCGTCAGCAAGTCCTGCGACAAGTAATAACAGCGGGCGCGCCGCAAGGAACGGCAGGAACATCGCCCCCCAGATTTTCAGGGCGTTGCCACCAAACAGGCGCACCATGATGTCGAGGTGAAGTTGTAGGCGGAATACCACGGCGACCATGCTCTGGTGGAACAGACCAACGGCGAGCGTAATATAGGCCCAGAAAATCGGGGTTACGCCAAGATAAGTACCTTCGGGGCTTTTCAACAGGGAACATGTACCGGCGGTGATCAGGGCGGCAATCATCGCGTGCTGCATCTGACCCCGGAAGATTTCAGTTTTGCTGGTGCGTGCCCGGATGTCTGCCAGTGACCGCATTTTAAATCCTCCTGTTTCATCGCAGTTTAACAGCATTTTGCATTTTTTACGAAAACCAGACAAATAGGCGGCCCTGCGGGCCATTATTATGTCTCGCCCTTGCGGGCTTGGGGATGCCTCCGGCGAGAGTATTTTTGAACAGAAGAAGGATTAAGGGGGGCTTGTTCACGAGGGTGTGAATACCCAAATATGATGTGAGGCCTGCAAATAGGGTGTGCCGCTAGTTTGGGCACCCTGACGGACGGGCGCTTTATATGAAGGAGAATACCGATGGATATGGAAAAGTTCACGGATCGGTCAAAGGGTTTCATGCAAGCCGCTCAGACCATCGCGATGCGCGAAGATCACCAACGGCTGTTGCCGGAACATCTGCTCAAGGCATTATTGGACGACGAACAGGGGCTGGCTGCCAATCTGATAACTGCTGCTGGCGGGAACGCCGCGGTTGTGATTGAGGCTGTTGATTTGTCTTTGGGGAAAATCCCGAAAGTCAGCGGTGACGGGGCGCAGGTCTATATGGATCAGCAGACCTCGAAGGTGCTGATTGAGGCGGAAAAGATTGCCAAGAAAGCTGGTGACAGTTTTGTACCGGTTGAGCGTATCCTGATGGCTTTGGCGATGGTGAAATCTAAGGCTAAAGAGGCGCTGGATGGCGGTGGTGTGACGGCGCAGACGCTGAATTCAGCCATCAATGATATTCGCAAAGGGCGCACGGCTGACACAGCCAGCGCCGAGGAAGGCTATGACGCGCTGAAGAAATACGCGCGTGATCTGACCGAAGCCGCCGAACAGGGTAAAATTGACCCGATTATTGGGCGCGACGAGGAAATCCGGCGCACCATGCAGGTGTTGTCACGGCGCACCAAGAACAACCCGGTTCTGATCGGTGAACCCGGTGTGGGTAAAACTGCGATTGCCGAAGGTCTGGCCCTGCGTATCGTGCATGGTGATGTTCCGGAAAGCCTGAAGAACAAAAAACTGATGTCGCTGGATATGGGCGCGTTGATTGCCGGTGCAAAATATCGCGGTGAATTTGAGGAACGGCTGAAGGCGGTTTTGAATGAAGTCACCACCGCCGCCGGAGAGATCATTCTGTTTATCGACGAAATGCACACCCTTGTCGGCGCTGGCAAGGCGGATGGCGCAATGGATGCGTCGAACCTGTTGAAGCCAGCATTGGCGCGGGGTGAATTGCACTGTGTCGGCGCCACAACGCTGGACGAATATCGCAAGCACGTGGAAAAGGACGCGGCATTAGCGCGGCGTTTTCAACCGGTGATAATTGCTGAACCGACGGTGGAAGACACCATTTCGATCCTGCGCGGCATCAAGGAAAAGTACGAAGTTCACCACGGGGTGCGGATCAGCGATAGCGCTCTGGTGTCGGCGGCGACGCTTTCGCATCGTTATATCACTGATCGGTTCCTGCCGGATAAAGCCATTGATCTGATGGACGAGGCCGCCAGCCGTCTGCGCATGGAAGTGGACAGCAAACCCGAAGAACTTGACGCGCTGGATCGTGAGATAATGCAAAAGCAGATCGAAGCCGAGGCGTTGAAAAAAGAAGACGACAAGGCATCTGTAAAGCGTTTGGAAAAGCTGGAAAAAGAACTGGCTGAATTGCAAGAGCAGTCAAGCGAGATGACCGCCCAGTGGCAGGCCGAACGTGACGTTTTGGAAGATACGCGTGAGCTGACTGAAAAGCTGGATCACGCCCGAGCGGTGCTGGATCAGGCCAAGCGCGAAGGTGATCTGGCCAAGGCCGGAGAGCTTTCATATGGCGTCATTCCTGACCTCGAGAAAAAGTTGCAGGACGCCAAGGAAGCCGAAAGCACCAAGCTGGTGGAAGACGCAGTTGGCCCGGAACAAATCGCGCAGGTGGTTGAGCGCTGGACCGGCATTCCAACATCGCGGATGCTGGAAGGTGAGCGTGAAAAGCTGCTGCGCATGGAAGACGAAATTGGACGCCGGGTGATAGGTCAACGTACGGCTGTGACCTCGGTGGCCAATGCGGTGCGCCGGGCGCGCGCCGGTCTGAATGATCCGAACCGGCCATTGGGGTCGTTCCTGTTTCTCGGGCCGACTGGCGTGGGTAAAACTGAGCTGACCAAGGCAGTGGCCGAGTTCCTGTTTGACGATGACAGCGCGATGGTGCGCATTGATATGTCTGAATTCATGGAAAAACACTCGGTTGCCCGTCTGATCGGTGCGCCTCCGGGGTATATCGGCTATGATGAAGGTGGTGTTTTGACCGAAGCCGTTCGTCGTCGCCCTTATCAGGTTGTCCTATTCGACGAAGTCGAAAAGGCGCACCCGGATGTGTTCAACGTGCTGTTGCAGGTTCTGGATGACGGGGTACTGACCGATGGTCAGGGCCGTACAGTGGATTTCAAACAAACGCTGATCATCCTGACGTCTAATCTGGGCGCGCAGGCTCTGAGCCAACTGCCTGAAAGTGCTGACGCGTCTGATGCCAAACGCGACGTAATGGATGCGGTGCGCGCACATTTCCGGCCTGAATTCCTGAACCGACTGGACGAAACGATAATCTTTGATCGTCTCAGCCGCGGTGACATGGACGGTATCGTTGATATTCAGCTTGGGCTTTTGACGAAGCGTCTGGCGACGCGTGGTATATCGCTGGAACTGGATGAGGCGGCCAAGACCTGGCTGGCGGATGAAGGGTATGACCCGGTATTTGGGGCGCGACCTTTGAAACGGGTCATTCAGCGTGCGTTGCAGGATCAGTTGGCGGAAATGTTGCTGGCAGGTGATGTGGTTGACGGTGATTTGATTACAGTAAGTGCCGGGCAGGATGGGTTGGTTATTGGTGAACGGGTGGCAGCCAGCAATCGCCCCAAGCCAGATGATGCAACAGTGCATTAATCCCGTAACGTTAAGACAATTATCAAGCCTCGCCTGTTTGGCGGGGCTTTTTCTTTGCCACGTGTGGGACGTATTTGCGCCCATTTTGGCGGTTAGCCCTAGGTTACTTGAATAAGAATTTATAGCCTGAGGGAATTCATAATGCCAGGATTTGTAGTTCAGACACCTACCGCATTATCGCGGCAAGTCGCATTGAACGCTGCCCAGACCCGGGACGCGACCATTGATGATACCACGCTGGAAAACGGCGATTTGTGGGACATAGTGCGCCCGCTGAATGATGCAATGAATATCGCAGAAGGTGAGACGCAATATCAGGCCTCAGTCGCACAGTTTTCCAGGCAACAGCGCGCCGCTCATGCGGTAATCTGGTATGTGAGTGACGTACAAAACGGCGGGCACTGGCAGTTTTTCTACAATTCCACCGGTATTTTGTGGGAAGCCGCACAAAAGGGCCTGCGCGAAATTGGGGCGGGTGAAAATGCCCTGATCCTTTCGGGGGCTGCTCTGCGTGCTGGTGGCTCACCACCGTTTGAACTGACCCCCCGTCAAAGCCTGATGAAACGGCTAAGCCCGAAATTCGCTGATCTGGACAAGAGGCTGAATAATACTGATCCCTTAAAATTGCTTTGGGATTATGTTCGCGCGAACCGTTCGGCATTCTACTATGCCAATCCAAAAAACGTCTGACCTAAAGGGCGCGCCGATCGGCGCGGCTGGTTTACTCACTCGCTTCGCTCATTCGGATTGCGCTTCGCGCGAAGGTATTTATGAAAAGAAGAAGCCTGTGCCTTCAGTTTATTTTCTAAGTGCGGGCAACCCTACGCCGGCGCTTTCAAATCCACCATCCACTGCGATGGTCTGGCCGGTGACATAGCTGGCCTTGTCTGAACACAGGAATACGATAACTTCGGCCAACTCGCGCTCGGACCCGTAGCGGTTTAGGGGAATTGCATCGTGATACGCCGCGATGATTTCCGGTGAATGAACGGCCATTGCCAGCTTGGTACGTACCGGCCCCGGCGCCACACAATTGGCGCGGATACCAAATTCCCCCAGCTCGACTGCCTGTTGCCGGGTCAGGTGACGCACGGCAGCTTTCGATGTGCCATAAGCCACCCGCAAAGTAGACGCCCGACTGCCGGATATTGAGGCAATGTTTACAATCGCCCCGCTGGATTTTTTCAGCGCCGGAATGGCCGCCTGACTGCACAAAAACACGCCATCAAGATTGGTTTCCATCACCGTTCGCCATTTGGCAAAACTGGTATCTTCAATCTGCCCAAAATCGGCAACGCCGGCGTTATTCACCAGCGCATCAATGCCGCCATACGTATCAACAACCTCGCCGATCATTCCGTCAACCTGATTGGATATGGAAACATCGCAGTCGATGGCATGGACGTTGCTCAGGCCCTGAGCGGCCTTAGCCAGCTCTGGCCCATCCCGGTCAATCATCGCCACCTGCCAGCCTTCTTCCAGAAATAGCTGTGTTGTTGCCAGACCAATGCCGCGCGCGGCGCCCGTTACCAGTGCTGTTTTCATCTGTCTATTCTGTCCCAGAACGGTTTTCCCCACAGGACCGCAGTGCTGGGTGCAAGTCAATCGCACAGTTTTGAATACGTTTCAGAATCCAACAATATCGTGAGAAAGGTTGGTTTGGCTTTGCGCGAACACTTTCTTAGGTGATGTTAAACGCGAACAACTCAGGAGGGCCCGATGGCCGGTCGTTGGAAGAATACTTTGAAATACTCGGATGTGACCCCGCAGGTGGATTACATCAACCGCCGTGAACTGATGGCAAGTGCTGGCGCGCTGGCGGCGATGTCCATTGCCGGCCCGGCAATGGCTGCAATTGAAACAGTCCCCAGCCAATATTCCACCACGCAGAAACCCAATGCCCTAAAGGACATTACCAGCTATAATAACTACTACGAATTTGGCACTGGTAAAGAAGACCCCGGCAAAAAAGCCCACACTCTCACAACCGATCCGTGGTCAGTGAAGATCGACGGGTTGGTGGATAAACCCGGCAATTATGATCTGGCTGATCTGACTTCCGGCATCACCATGGAAGAACGCATTTACCGTCTGCGTTGTGTTGAAGGCTGGTCAGCCGTGATCCCATGGGTCGGGTTTGAACTGGCGACATTGCTGAACCGGGTCGGTGTGCAGTCGTCAGCGAAATACGTTTACTTTGAAACGCTGGTGCGGCCTTCGGAAATGCCCGGTCAGAAACGCAAACTGCTGGACTGGCCGTATCGCGAAGGTCTGCGGCTGGACGAAGCCATGCACCCGCTGACGATATTGGCGACCGGGCTATATGGCGAAGAGTTGCCAAANCAGAACGGCGCGCCGTTGCGTCTGGTGGTGCCGTGGAAATACGGTTTCAAGTCGATCAAATCCATCGTGAAAATCTCACTGGTGGATCGCCAGCCAGAGGCGACATGGAACATGCAAAACGACGCTGAATACGGGTTTTACAGCAACGTAAATCCAGAAGTGGATCACCCGCGCTGGTCACAGGCAACAGAACGTCCAATCGGTGGCGGGCTGTTCACCAAACGTATTCCGACGCAAATGTTCAACGGGTATGCGGATGAGGTGGCAGGTCTTTACGCTGGTATGGACCTGAAACAGTTCTTCTAAACGGGTCAGCGCGATGAACCAGCAAATATCATCTATCACCAGCCCGGCTTGCAGGCATTCAAAGGCTGAAACTATGCCGACCGATGCCTGCCAGTGGTTTTATGCCTGCACCGGTTGTGGTGAGGTTCTGAAACCACAGCCGGGTGATTGCTGCGTGTATTGTTCCTACGGAACAGTGCCATGCCCGCCCATTCAGGCCGGCGAAGATTGTTGCGCCTAAAGGAAACCAAATGACAGTTGCACAAACCTTAAATGGCGCCCTGCGCCGCGTCCCAGCTTGGCCGCTCTACATTCTGGGAGTGCTGCCGGGGGTCTGGGATTTTTACCTTGGCCTGACCGGTGGGCTGGGGCCGGAACCGATCAAAGCGCTGGAGCAGGAACTGGGGCGCTTTGCGCTGCAACTGTTTATTGTGGTTCTGGCAATCACGCCGCTGCGCAATCTTACCAAGATCAACCTTATCAAATACCGCCGCGCTCTGGGRCTGCTGGTGTTCTTTTATGTATCCGTGCATCTTTCGGTCTGGCTGTTTCTGGACGTGCAAGACGTGGCCGCGATATGGAAAGACATCMTAAAGCGTCCTTACGTGACAATGGGTATGATCAGCTTTGTGGCTTTGATCCCGCTGGCGATTACCTCGAACAACAAATCCCTGCGCAAACTTGGCCCGCTGGTCTGGCGCAAGCTGCATTTGCTGACCTATCCGGCTGTGGTGTTGGGAGGCGTGCATTTTGTCTGGCTGCGTAAGGGGTGGCAGGTTGAGCCGATGCTCTATCTGCTGGTAATTCTTATCCTGCTGGCGACAAGGCTGAAATTACGGCGGCGTAAATCAGTCGCCGTCGCTGGATAGCAGTAAGAACTTTATCCTGTGACTTTTGGGATCAGATCAGTTTGTCAGCTTTAGCGCATTGATCGTGTTGGCAATTGAATGGAATGCCAGGCCAATGTCAGTGCCATCAACGTCATAAAAATGAGAAGGCGTCGATGCACAGGACTGCATCACCAACGATGAGGCTGTCGAGGTTTCAAATCCCATTGTATAGACGGCTATACCTTGCGCCTTGGCTTCATTGCACATCGCTTCAAGRCGCGTATCTTTAGCGGCGTTAAATACCTGATCAACTGCCGCCGGCAAATTCGCAGGTCCATCGACAGTAAGATAGTAGTCCCAGCTGTATTGATCCCAAAACTCGGGATAGCTCAGTTGAGCCGCGTCCGCGTTGCCGTCTGGCGCAGGGTTATGGGTGTCATGCTCAACCCAGTAGTAGTCGTTGCTTACAGGGTCAAAGACGGAAACGTGACCAGCATGCGAATCTGTAGCGGAGTTTTCGTAAAACGGTGACGGGCCTGCGCGAAAGCCATCACGAACCAGGTGCTGGGTTGTGTTTTTTCCGTCCGTCATCAGGACGATGACCTTTTTGACATTAGGTTCGTTATAATCAAAAGGGCGACCAACGAAATTCGTGCTTATTATACCCAGATTGTCAGCCATGTTTGTTACAGCCGGGCGGAACGCAGGGTCAAGCAATGCTGATCCCCATTTCATGCCCAGCTCAATCGACGTGTAGCCGCTGGCATATAGTGCATCAATTGCAACTTCGAGATCCTGATAGTTGTTTTCGTAAGCTGAAACCGTACGCTGCGAATAGGGGCTACAGGCCCGGCGCCAGTCAACAGCATTATCCGCATTCCCCCACGGATCTATTGTAGCGCTGCGCCGCAGATTTGGCGTAGGATCGGAAACTCCGCCCAGCAACAGGGGATCCAGTTCAACCGGCACAACTGAATAGTCGGCAACCTCAAAGTCGATACAGCTAGAGTTTGCGTGCTCTTCGGTTGTGTTGAATTGCTGGATTAGCGTTTCGCCTAACAGCACCTGTTCATTATAAGGTACAAGAGAAACCGAAACAGAATCCGGATCGATCGTGCAGTTGCCGTCAAATGGCGCTGTCGCGTCGGGATCGCACTGCATCAGGTACACGAATTCTTTCGCAGCCGCTTTCAGATCATCGATCTTGGAGTTGCCGCTGGAAGATGTTCCACCCATTGAACCTGAAGTGTCCACGACCAGAGAAATTTCGACCTCGGTTTTGCTTTCTACCGCGGTTCCAATGGCGGGTGCCTTTAAGGTGTCAATTCCGATCATATTCATGAAAAAGGTATTTACCTGAATGGATGCGGATGCCGTTACGGCCTTGCCCGAACCGGACTGGGCGATGATAATATCACCGGCAGTAATCGAATCTGCGAACCCGGCTTTGTTGAAATAGTCCAGAACGACCGCTTGGGAATCCAGCGTCTGGTTAAGRCTGGCGCCCGCAAGAATGGCRCGATCAAGCGTTGACTGAAGGCGAGACCGCTGTGTTTCGGTTCGCATCAGGTCTACGGCCATGCCGGAAATGATCAACATCATAATCAGCAAAAATAACGAAAATATAATAAGYGAGCCATCCTCAGAYCGGCCGAAACGYCGAAATACGTTCCACGCAGGTTTTGGCTTTAGGCCCTGATCATTTTTTACTGTGTTTAGGTTTACAGACATGACGCACCCTTTGACTCAAATAACTTTTTAAATGTGGGTAGCTGCACGCATTCAATTTGGCTCAGCTTACCAGCACTGTGGCAAGATGAAGAACAGATTAAGGAAAGAGTCGGGCAATTAAGTCAAAAATAAGATTCTGGACACTGGCTGGCGAAAATACAGTTAAACTGGGCAAACTGTTTCATATACGGGTACAGAAACACAACCTGGGCAAGAAGCTGAGGGCTACAACCTGTTTGTTGAGCGCGGCCAGCGATTCGTTAATCCAGAAAGTTGGGTGGATTGGTTTTGGGGAATACAGGTGTCGGTACGGCCGGGGCAGGGTTTCCCTGCACGGGCTGTATAAAGATGACTTCGCCTATCAATTACGGAASCACCTGGCGTGGGCCAGTTGACGGCTTGTGGGTTTTGACATGGGATCATTGTCGATGATCTACATTCTCAATGTGCTGGGGACATCCGGACTGGTCTGGTAGTTCACACGACACTAAGGCGGTTAAGCCGCAATACAATCTGGCCTGAACTTGTCGCGGGCCAGGCACAAGCATTTATGTGAATGCGATGTTTTATTCAGCCATCACCCAAATTCGCGCATAACTCCGGAACGAATGGTATGTGCAGGCGGCGATGCATGAAGTGCAGATGATGAAGACTGAATGGCGCGACCAGTATTTGGCCTTCAGGACTGATGAAGAATACAACAAGGCATCGCCCTGAGGCTGGCCAACACAAAGGCCGCCGAATGTGGTGGGTTGCGTCCGACACATTTGTTTGGAACTCGTTCTGCAGAATGAAATCCGGGGGCCAAACCCCGACTCACCCCCTAAACCCCGCATATTGTGTCCGACTCCCCCGACACCCATACRCCCCAGCCACGTGAGTCTGTGGATAACCGCCAATTCCCCGGCGAAACCCGTAATTCCTGCGCAATCTTATTGCCATAACCGCCGCATTTCTGCACATTTTCTTTCGTTTGCCCCTATTTTTAAGGGCTTTTCGCRCCCYAGCGAAAAAATGTCGTATTTCTGCAAAAAAACACTTGCGGGTGTCAGTCACTCGGCCTAAACACCCCCTCACCGGCGGCGCAGAGATGCTTTGTCGGGGCGCCAGACGGGCCTTCGGGCAACGAGACGCAGAATAAAAACAAGAGATAATGCAGGCGGGGCGCGCCAAAACTTAGGGCGCATCTCGATTTATGTTGTCTCTGTGCTCTTTGAAATTGCTAGTAACTGAAGAGATATGTGGGCGGTTTGGTTCATTCGATGGATCAACCTCTTCATATCGACTTACTAGGGGCTTGCCCCGATGATGTAAGGTCAGCTTCACTGTTTGAACGGTTTCTTGTTTTCTTATGAAAACCTGAAGCACAACAAACAGAAAAGATGTTCGAAGATGTTTCCTAGCCGGAGCATTGGAGAACGATGTGCAGAGGTTCGAACGTCAAGGATAAGCGCGCAAGTGCTTTTCAACTTGAGAGTTTGATCCTGGCTCAGAACGAACGCTGGCGGCAGGCCTAACACATGCAAGTCGAGCGCATCCTTCGGGATGAGCGGCGGACGGGTTAGTAACGCGTGGGAATATACCCTTCTCTACGGAATAGCCTTTGGAAACGAAGAGTAATACCGTATACGCCCTTCGGGGGAAAGATTTATCGGAGAGGGATTAGCCCGCGTTGGATTAGGTAGTTGGTGAGGTAACGGCTCACCAAGCCTACGATCCATAGCTGGTTTGAGAGGATGATCAGCAACACTGGGACTGAGACACGGCCCAGACTCCTACGGGAGGCAGCAGTGGGGAATCTTAGACAATGGGCGCAAGCCTGATCTAGCCATGCCGCGTGAGTGAAGAAGGCCTTAGG
>NVTR01000020.1 GCA_002732955.1 Marinosulfonomonas sp. | reverse complement strand
CAACCGGCATTCAGACGATCCGCCGAGGTAACGGCAAGCACGCCAATATCGCGTCGGTTGCTGCCAATACGCCCGGCGGCCTCGATCGCCTCTGGGGCCACGCAGCCCTGATAGGCAATGACGATCTCGGCGTTCGGCCCCGGCTCGCGCAGCCAGTAGCCGCCGTCGATTACGCCCCGTTGGAAATCTTCATCAGTGCGGTGCAATGGTTGTTCCAGTGGACGGGTGGACAGGCGCAGATACAATGACCCGCCACTGGCGTCACGCAGCCAGGTGCGGCGGTCCTGTTCGGCGTCGCCGTTCCGTTGCATATAGTCAAAACCCCAGTCCATGATCACCGACARCTCGTCCAGATARGCRGGYTCAAARCTKGCCAGACCATCTTGCGAAATACCGATCAGTTGCGAGCCGATGGATTGGTGCGCGCCACCTTCCGGGGCCAGCGTGATGCCCGACGGGGTGCCGATAATCATGAACCGGCTGTCCATGTAACAGGCGTAATTCAAGGCGTCCAAGCCCCGCGCCACGAAGGGATCATAGACGGTGCCAACCGGTAAAAGCCGTTCACCGAACAGGCTGTGGGAAAGACCGGCCGCACCCAACAGCAGGAACAGGTTCATCTCGGCGATGCCCAGTTCCATGTGCTGCCCCTCTTTGGAAAACTGCCATTTTTGCATCGACGGCACGTTTTCCGCGCGGAATGTATCATCCCGGTCAATGCGCGCGAACAGACCCTTGCGATTGACCCAGCCCCCCAGATTGGTGGACACGGTGACATCCGGGGAGGTGGTGATGATCTGATCCGAGAGCGGCCCGCCGCGCTTGCCAATCTGATCCAGAATTTTGCCAAATCCGGCCTGTGTCGACAGCTCCTTGTCCTGCARRAAYACCGGCCCRYCGCCSGYMACCGGSYTGGCGTCAAASCGGCGYGGYCCGGAYTGAAAGAACGSCACCYTGTCCAGATAYTTKYGCASCTCGGCCTGCCGRTCSGSWGGGATYGYSGCCATCGGCTCCCATTCAGCCCCTTCGGCAACGCCCATCAGTTTTTGAAATTCCCCCATCTGGGTTTTGTTCATCAGCCCGGCRTGGTTGTCCTTGTGCCCSGCCAGCGGSGTGCCCCAKCCCTTGACCGTRTARGCCAGRAAMACCGTYGGCCGGTCGTGATCAATGGCATCAAACGCATCCGTCAGCGAATTGATRCAATGGCCACCCAGATTACTCATAAGTTCCGACAGTTCGTCGTCGCTGCGCCTGTTCAGCAATGCCGTAACATCGCCCTGATCGCCAAGGTCGTCCATCAGCCGTTTGCGCCATGCCGCACCACCCTGAAAGCACAGCACCGAATACAGCTGATTGGGGCARGTGTCGATCCAGYTGCGCAGCGCCKCSCCGCCGTTTTCGTCAAATGCCGCCCGCTGCAGAGCGCCGTATTTCAGCCGCACCACGTCCCAGCCGAAAGCGCTGAAAATCGCCTCGATACGTTCCCACARCCCTTCGCGCACCACCCCGTCCAGCGACTGGCGGTTGTAATCAATGATCCACCAKSWRTTKCGSAKRTCGTKTTTCCAGCCCTCTTGCAGSGCCTCRTAGATRTTGCCYTCRTCCAGTTCSGCGTCMCCMACCAGCGCSAYCATCCGGCCMKCGGGAATATCTTTGGTCCAGCTTTTTGCCGCCAGATAATCCCGGATCATCGAGGCAAATATGGTGATCCCCACCCCAAGCCCGACCGAACCAGTGGAAAAATCCACATCATCCACATCCTTGGTGCGTGACGGATAGGATTGTGCGCCGCCATAGCCACGGTAGTTTTCCAGCTTGGCCTGTGTCTGGTTGCCCATCAGGTATTGAATGGCGTGGAATACCGGTGAGGCGTGTGGCTTTACCGCCACCCGATCCTCGGGGCGAAGCACATGAAAATAGAGCGCCGTCAATATTTGTGTCATCGACGCAGATGACGCCTGATGACCACCAACCTTGACCTCACCATCCAACTTGGCGCGGTTGTGATTGGCGTTATGCACCGTCCAGCACCCTGTCCACAGGATCTGATTGGATATTAGTTTCAGCATGTCATCTGGCTTGGTCATGGGGTTCTGTTCACCGGTTTTTGCGGGCAGGTCGCGGTCTTCACTTGAATTGGTCTGATTATTAGACTATTCGACAAACAGTCAAGGGACGATGCGCCCGCCGAACTTAGAAACCAAAGGAGAATGGCACGTGGAGGCAAAAAACATGGCCCACAAATCCAAAAAGTCCCGGCCCATCATTGCCCGACGCCTTTCGGATCAGATCGAGCATGAACTGCTTTTAATGATTCAATCGGGCGAATATGTGCCCGGTGAGCGGCTGCCGTCCGAACGGGATTTGATGGAAATGTTTAACGTCGGCCGTTCCTCGGTGCGCGAGGCTTTGTTTACTTTGCAGCGTAAGGGTTTTTTACAGATCAACCGTGGTGACCGGCCAAAGGTGATAGAGCCCAGACCCGAGAAAATGATCGGAGAGTTTGCAGATGTCATAGGTATGGTTCTGTCCAAACCTGACGGGATTTTGCATTTCAATCAGGTGCGCTCATTTTTTGAGGCAAGCGTCGCACGGTTTGCTGCCGAAAATGCCACAGCCGAAGACCTGAAGCTGATCGAAATGGCATTGCTGGCCAACCGCAAATCCGTGGGTGATTTTGACGATTTTCGCGAAACCGATATTGCCTTTCACCGCGCCATTGCCCAAGCCGCCCACAACCCGATTGTATTCGGGGTCTATGACGCGTTGGTGGAATGGGTGATTTCCAAACGGGTATTGCCGGACAACCTGAAAGAAAGAAATCAGGGATCCATTGCCGCCCACGAACGAATTTTTGAATGTATTCGTAACGGCAATCCGAACGACGCCTACAACGCCATGGCCATGCATATCGCGCGGGCCAACAGTGAATATAACCTACTGTCCTAAAGGGGAAACCGGACGATGATCAGTCTTGAAGGAAAACGTATTTTTGTCACTGGCGCCGCCGCTGGCATGGGGCGTTCAATCGCCGAATTGTCGGCACAGGCCGGGGCTGAGGTTTTGGCCACCGATATTGCGCCCGAAGGGCTGGCGGAACTGGAGGCCAAGGGTATCAAAACCGCCATTCTGGATGTAACTGACAATGCAGCGATTGAGGCACTGTTCGCCCGCGAAGCGCCATTTACCGGCGTCGTCAATACCGCCGGCTGGGTGCATCATGGCACCGTCACGGAAACTGATGATGAAAATTGGCATCGCTCGTTCCAGATCAATCTGGACAGTATTTTCTATGTCATCCGTGCCGCATTGCCGGGCATGATTGAAAACGGTGGCGGTTCGATCGTCAACATGGCGTCCATTGCGTCATCGATCAAAGGCTTCAAATTCCGCGCCGGGTATTCGGCCTCCAAGGCTGCGGTCATCGGGCTGACCAAATCGGTGGCCGTTGACTATATGGACGACAACATCCGCTGCCACGCCATCTGCCCCGGCACCACCGAAACGCCATCGCTGCATGACCGTATGAACGCACTGTCGGAAGAACTGGGCGGTTTTGACAAAGCCCGGCAGTGGTTCATTGACCGTCAGCCAATGAAACGGCTTGGCCAACCCGATGAAATAGGTAAGTTTGTGCTCTATCTCCTGTCTGACGATGGTAATTTCGCCACCGGTCAGGCCTATATTATTGACGGAGGCATTCTTGCCTGAACGATTGGAATTACAATGAAACTTATGCGTGTGGGTGCCGTTGGCGCCGAAAAACCGGCCCTTCTGGATGCGGGTGGCATTATCCGAGACCTTTCAGGGGTCGTGGGTGACATCAACGGGGCCGCACTGGCCGATATGGGCTGGGCCAGGGGGCTGGATGCTTCCGCCCTGCCGGAACTGCCCGCCGACAGCCGCGTTGGCCCCTGCGTGGGCAGTGTTGGCAAGTTTATCTGTGTCGGGTTGAATTATGCTGACCACGCTAAAGAGGCAGGTCAGCCGATCCCCGAAGAGCCAATTCTTTTCATGAAGGCCACATCGGCTATTGTTGGTCCCAATGATGATGTGATTATCCCGCGCGGTTCGAAAAAAACCGATTGGGAGGTCGAGCTGGGCGTGGTGATAGGTAAACACACGGCCTATGTCACCAAGGAAACCGCGCTCGCCCATGTGGCCGGGTATTGTGTGATCAACGACGTGTCCGAGCGTGAATTTCAACTCGAACGCAGTGGCCAGTGGGTCAAAGGCAAAAGCAACGATACATTCGGGCCAACCGGCCCATGGCTGGTGACATCGGATGAAATTCCGGACGCTTCGAACCTGTCCATGTGGCTTGAGGTTGACGGAAAACGCTATCAGGACGGGTCGACCAATACCATGGTCTTTGATGTGCCGACACTGGTCAGCTATATTTCAAATTACATGAGCCTGCARCCGGGSGAYRTYATTTCCACCGGCACGCCRCCGGGTGTRGGSCTSGGGCARARRCCRCCGGTKTACCTGCGCGCAGGYCAGACAATGCGCCTTGGCATTGAAGGGCTGGGCGAACAACAGCAACGCACGATAGCCTACAAAGGGTAAGCAAATGAAACAAACCTGGCGCTGGTATGGTCCTGATGATCCGGTTTCGATCGGGGACGCCAAACAGGCCGGSGYAGAGGGCATCGTCACCGCGCTGCACCATGTGACGCCGGGTGATATCTGGTCTGTTGAGGAAATCGAAAAGCGCAAAGCCGAGGTGGCCCGCTTACCATCCGGCGCGCCAAGCGGTCTGACATGGGACGTGGTCGAAAGCGTCTTTATCAGCGACGAYATCAAGGCCCGGACCGGTGACTGGCGGGCGCAGCTGGATAACTACAAGCAAAGCCTGCGCAATCTKGCGACCTGCGGKGTSAATGTKGTSGCCTATCACACSATGCCGGTGCTGGACTGGACCCGCACCGACCTGAAATGGCCGCACAAAAGCACCGGGCTGGCGCTGCGGTTTGAYTTCGCTGAAATGGCGGCTTTCGACATCCATATTCTGGACCGCAAGGGCGCTGTTGAAGACTACCCCGAGGATGTCGCTGCCGCCGGTGMRAARYTGTTYGCMSAGATGWSCGAYRKGCAAAGAGCCACCCTGTCGCACAAYYTGACSGCYGGTCTTCCAGGGTCGGGCGAAGGCTGGTCACTGGATGAGTTTTCCGAACGCCTTGCGGTCTGGGACAGTTTCACCCCCGAACAGGTGCGSGCCAACCACATTGATTTCCTGTCCGARATTGYGCCWTTGGCSSARRARMTYGGCATYCGTCTGGCYTGYCAYCCGGATGATCCACCSTTYCCRATYCTKGGMYTGCCCCGGATCATGTCSACCGAGGCCGATTTTCAGGCGAYGTTTGACGCGGTTGATCTGCCGGCCAACGGCATGACGTTTTGCACCGGTTCCTTGGGCGCRCGSGCMGACAATGAMCTGCCYGSYATGGCSAMGCGGCTGGGACCRCGYATTCATTTTGCCCAYCTGCGCAATGTGCGCCGGGAAACCGATGGRGTGCCCTGTAGCTTCCATGAGGACGACCANYWKRMCGGGNTCSWSCAAYATGGTGMGGATYATYGARGCAYTGYYGMKCGARGARGCSCGSCGCMAMRMMGCRGGYGAMSCSRYCACCCAGATMCCCATGCGCCCTGATCATGGGCACGAATTGTTGACGGACATCAACGCCGGCGGCAACCCCGGCTACACCGCCATTGGCCGCCTGAAGGGGCTGGCGGAACTGCGCGGCGCGATGATGGCAATTGAGGAATGTGTGATCTGATGCAAATTGATGTGGTGATTGACGTGAAGACCAGCCTTGGTGAAGGTCCGCTTTGGGATGTAGACCAGCAACGGCTGTACTTTATTGACAGCGCCGATGGCCGGATTTTCCAATGCACCGAAGAAGGCTCCGAAGTGCGCGCCTGGGATGTGCCCGGCAAGATCGGATCAATGGCACTGCGCAAGGACGGTCTGGGGGCGATCTGTGCGTTGGAAAGCGGCTTYCACGCTCTGGACTTTGCCAGCRGAGACTGCACGCTGATCCATGATCCGGAACCGGATCTGCCGGACAAYCGGCTGAAYGACGGCAAGGTGGATCGGCGCGGGCGGTTTTTTTGCGGCTCGATGGATACCAGTGAAAARGGSKCAAACGGGTCWYTGTAYCGSMTKGATCCGGATTTCARKRTCACSMRRATYGACAGCGGCATCATCGTATCCAACGGACCTTGCTGGTCCCCGGACAACGCCACATTCTATTTTGCGGACAGTTGGTCCGGCGAAATCTGGGCTTATGATTATGACATTGAAGCCGGAACCGCCAGTAACAGGCGAACATTTTGCAAGATCAAAACGGAAGAAGGGGCCGCAGATGGATCCACGGTCGACAACGACGGATACCTTTGGAATGCCCAATACGGCGACGCCCGCGTGGTGCGTTATCGCCCGGATGGCAGCATAGACCGGGTGATCCACATGCCGACCGAACTGGTGACTTCTGTCAACTTTGGTGGTGCCAATATGGACATTCTCTATGTCACCTCCATGGCGCGGCATCCGCTGACCGGGGCGCCTTTGAACGGTCAGGCGCGTGGGTGCGTATTTGCAATTCGAGGGCTGGGTGTGCAGGGTATACCCGAACCAAGATTTGGCGCTTGAGACTTTATTTTCGGTTTGCTTGACGTCAAGGTCTTCAAGCTCAGGTAGTCAATTGGATCTTCTGTGGATTTGTGCCGGGTAGCGCCGTTATGTTAAGTCCGTTCGAACAGTCGGTCTGCGAAGCTCTCTCATACCCGGGACAAGCTCGCTCAGAATGTGAAGCGCTGGTAGTGGCCATTCGTAGCGGTGCAGCGAATTCACAATTTGTCCAAAATGTCGGCGTCCTGCGCATAGAAATGCTGCGCAGGAAATCAAAGTCTGCTTCAGGAAGCTGCGGCGCAGCGTTTATGAACCCAACTAAGGTCCGGTTTGGGGCTGCGAATGCTGATATAAACGTGATTTGCGGCGCAGCACGTTGAGGCCATATGTATCACGGTGCAGCGCGCGTTATTCAATCTGTATGATTTGTGCGCTGCGGGTTACACAGGCCAACGCTTTGACGGCCTGTGCGTCTGAGGATGAAATAAGCGCGCGAAAGGCTCTTTTATGGCAYCGGTAATTGGCTCTCAACCCCGTTTCTTTCTAATTGCATTGTTGGTCACGCTCTCTCTCTTTTGGTCCAATGCGCTGCAGGCGCAGCAGGCCGCACCGCTTCCAGACTACGTGATTGAGCAATTCGGCAAACCTCCGGCAGTCCCGGAAGGTGAGCTGTCCGAGGCGGTACAGGCGGCTGTGCAGGTGGCCTTTATCGATAGTATTACTCAATCGACCTGGGGGAGAGATCAGACGCTGGCTTTGGACGAAATCGCTGAGTCTAAAGATCCTCGGCTTGTCTGGATTATCAGCGATTTGATGCGCTTCGCCTCTTCGCGAGAGTTGAACGCTGTACTCACCGATGTTGCCTCAGAGTTGCTGGGTAAAAATTTGCCAGATGTAAACTCTTGGGGCGTAGTAACTGATCATCTCCTTGCATGGGATATTCCGCCCCCCCCTGATTACTTACGGGCGAAGCGCGCCATATTTACGGGTTTTGTGCCTGGTTGGGAGAGGATCTTTGTTGAAGGGAAAATCGATTGGAGGCTCGTTTCCTGGGGAGGCGTGCTGATCGACGATCGCGCCTATGATACCACAGATGAGCGGTGCAATTGCATTCCCGCAGCCGACAACCCCCCAGTGACCAGCGCTCAGGATGCGACATGGCTTAAGGACGATGACATCGTTTTTGGTATTGAAGTAAACGGTGAGTATCGGGCTTATCCGCGACGGATTATGGAAGTGCGCGAGATGGTCAATGACACATTGGGCGGACGGGATCTTGGCATTCCATATTGTACGCTGTGCGGTGCAGCGCAGGCATATTTCACCGATCRACTGCCCGAGGGAATTGAACGCCCCATTCTGCGCACCTCAGGACTGCTAAGCCGGTCCAATAAGGTGATGTATGACGTCGTCACATTTTCGGTGTTTGATACCTTTCTGGGYCACGCGGTGACGGGGCCTCTTGCGGAGATAAATCTACAACTGCAACAAGCCACTGTGATCACGACCGAATGGGGTACGTGGAAGGAAGCGCATCCTGAGACAACGGTGTTGATTGAGGCGCTGGCACTTGGGCGCGATCCCGATTTTCGCAATGGCCGGGACGCCGATGGTCCGATATTTCCGGTCGGTGATGTTGATCCGCGTTTGCCAGTTCAGGAGGATATCATTGGCGCTATCACGGCGTCCGGCAAGCCGGTGGCGTTTCAGCGAAGTGCCGCATTTTTGGCATTGACGAGAGGCGATGAGATCGCTTTTGAAAATATTCGCCTGGTAYTTGATGCCGGTGGTATAAAGGCTATCGATGCAGATGGTTCTGATCTTGGTAGCCATCAGGCATTCTGGTTTGCCTGGTCACAGTTCCATCCTCAAACGGCTCTCTGGCCCGGGTAAGGGAGAGTACCAAAATCTGTGGACGGTCCAAATGATGCTGTAACGTGTTCCCCGTCAGCATTCATGAGACTTGGTGCTGAGTTTGCGTAAGAGATGATTTTTGGTTCATCGTAGCCGCTAAGGAGCGAAGATGGGACATAGATCCGGAATGAACCGCCCCGAGATTGCCGGAYAGCGACTTGCTCAATTGTTGAATCTGACCAAATATCTACACGTGAGGTGTCCAGTTATTGTTCACTCAGCTTTGGCTGGRCTTCGTGGCAGACCTGAGCGGTACTGTCTCAAGAAACGACGCACTTTCTCCTCCTTCGGCCCGGATTTACGGGCTTCGCCCAGTAGCACCGGCGCTTTTGCGGGTGCGAACATGCAAAGGAGATGAACATGGCAAAACACACCTCAAATGAAATTGYGGGCAGAATTGTTCCGGAAGCCGTCAAGTTGCAGCGCAAGCGCGCAGTAAATCAGCCACAGACCAAAAGAGATCAGCTGATCCACATGCTTAGCGCCAGGAGCGGGGCAGGCGCAGATGTCATTTGTCGGAAGTTCGGTTGGTAACCCCACACGACGCGGGCGGCGCTGTCGGGACTGCGCAGCAGGTTTCGACAGCCAGAGCGACAAGACCAGCCGCGACAAGCCCAGGCGTTATCGTATCATTGCCAAGCTGCTGGAAGTGGACGACGCCAATGCCGGGTGATCCGACGCGGTTCAAAGATGGATCAGAGGCCGATTGTGTGGCACCCCCGGACGCGTCCGACCTTCGTGATCGCATTGAGGCTTTAGCCGAGTTCGACAACGTTRCCCTGCGCGRGGCTTGGCAAAATGCCTATCGGAATGCCCCGCCGAAAGGCGCGCGCAAGCGGTTTCTGTTGCTGGGGATTGCGYGGAAATGGCAGGCGGCGGCGTTCGCTCGCCGACTTTGCGCGGATGGTCACGATCTTCGATGACGCGGGTGTTTCCTTCGTGTCCGTCRCCCAGCAGTTTAATACAACGACGAGCATGGGAAGGCTGACATTGAACGTATTGCTGTCGTTTGCGCAGTTCGAACGAGAGGTGACCGCGGAGCGCATCAGGGACAAGATTGCGGCGTCAAAGGCCAAAGGTATGTGGATGGGCGGGGTTCCTCCGATGGGCTACCGCCCAGAAAACCGAMTGCTGGTTTGCGTACCTGAAGAAGCGGGTCTGGTGCGCCACATCTTCCAAAGGTATGTCGGTTCGCAGGTTGCAGGCAGAGCTGAAACGAGCAGGGCTGCTGACCCCAGTTCGCACCAGCCGGAAAGATAGAACCAYCGGTGGATGCGCTTTCACCAGGGGTAAACTCTATAGCGTGCTATCAAACCCGATCTATGTCGGGCGCATACGACATCGCGACAAAATCTACGATGGTCAACACACAGCCAATGTTAACCAAGAGCTCTGGGACAAAGTCCAGGCGATGCTTGCTGACAATCGCCAAAGTCATAACCATCGCCGCAATGCACGTAACCCAAGTGCGTTGGCTGGCAAACTCTTTGATCCGGCCGGAAACCGAATGCGYCCTGTGCACACTACGAAGGGCGGGCAACGCTATCGCTATTATGTCAGCCCGCAGCTGATCGAGAGCCAAGATAATGCAATTGCTGCACGCCATCGGTGAATTGATTGAAGCCCTGCAAAGTACGGGTTCGCAACTTTGCAAGGCGCTCCTGATGCAAATCACGCAACGCATTGACCTCAAAGAKGATCAACTTACGGCGCGTGTCGACATCGTGCACCAACTTCATCACCGGCTTAACTCCACTGAGATAGAAYTTTCCCCATTCGAGATCAGCACTCCGATCCGCCTGGCACGTCGCGGCGGGGAACTAAAGCTGATCATAAAGGGAGCCGCTTTGGAACGTACACCAAAGACAAGGAAATGACGCTATCACAGATCGCGGCTATGGATGGAACGGACATCGCTGATGTCTCACGTTCCCTGCAAMTTGCGTTCCTAGCGCCTGACCATGTTGGCGCTATTCTGGATGGTCGTCAGCCGCCAGAATTGACCGCGACCAAATTGAAGCGACTGGATAAATTGCCGCTCYTTTGGGAAGATCAGCGCGYTCTTCTTGGTTAAGTTCCGTCTCACGCGCGTAGGTAAATTTCCGAATGATGCACCAAATAATTAGTTTGGACACTCACAGAGACGTTTGCTGTCTTTCAGGTGGATCCGCCCCGATCTCAGGGTCTCAGCGCCAAACCAATGGTCCAAATTCCAAAATCAACCCTCTAACCCTCGGAAATCGGGCAGTATTACAGAGTGCATAGAAGATCGGCTGACAGCACAGGACTGTGTGGTAGGCCCGGCAGGACTCGAACCTGCGACCAAAGCGTTATGAGCGCTCTGCTCTAACCAACTGAGCTACAGGCCCGCCTGAGGCCTTCATTACCAGACAGGTTGCGCGGGTCAAGGCATTGCCCCCGTGGACTCTGAACGTTGCTTGGTTTATCGCAGCCGAAAAGCAAACCGGGGGCTGAAATGACCAGTGGTAAGAACGGGCTGACCTATGCGCAAGCCGGGGTTGATATTGATGCCGGGAACAGTTTGGTTGAGCGGATCAAGCCCGCTGCCAAGCGCACGGCGCGCGCTGGTGTAATGGCTGGGCTGGGCGGTTTCGGGGCGCTGTTTGATCTGAAAGCAGCTGGGTACGCCGACCCGATATTGGTGGCGGCGACYGACGGKGTTGGCACCAAGCTGCGCATTGCAATTGATACCGGCGTGGTGGACACGATTGGCATTGATCTGGTTGCGATGTGCGTCAATGACTTGGTCTGTCAGGGTGCAGAGCCTTTGTTTTTCTTRGACTATTTTGCCACTGGAAAGCTGGATGTTGATGTGGCGGCGCGGATTATCGAAGGTATTGCCAAAGGCTGCAAACTGTCSAAYTGCGCGCTTGTGGGGGGTGAAACCGCGGAAATGCCAGGAATGTATCACGGCGATGATTTCGACTTGGCGGGTTTTTCAGTTGGCGCGATGGAGCGCGGCATGACCTTGCCTGACGGCGTGGGTGAGGGCGACGTTTTATTGGGTTTGGCCAGCGACGGGCTGCATTCAAACGGCTATTCACTGGTCCGTAAAATTGTTGAATTGTCCGGCCTTGGTTGGGACGCGGATTGCCCGTTTAGCGAGGGTTCCCTTGGTACAGCTTTGCTGACGCCGACGCGGCTGTATGTTACGCAGGCGCTGACAGCCATTCGAGCCGGCGGCGTGCATGGGCTGGCGCATATAACCGGCGGTGGTTTGACAGAGAATCTGCCACGGGTTTTCCCGGAAGGTTTGGGGTGTGATGTCGATCTGGGTGCCTGGGATTTGCCACCGGTGTTTCGCTGGCTGGCGGAGACAGCGGGAATGGCGGAAGCCGAGTTGTTGAAAACCTTCAATGCCGGGATAGGTATGGTTCTGGTGGTTGCGGCGGATCGGGCGGATAGCCTGAAATATTTGTTAAACGATGCCGGTGAACAGGTTCATGTATTGGGTCGGGTCACGTCTGAGCAAGGCGTTCGCTACAGTGGTGCACTTTTGTGAAATCCCGCGTTGCGATCCTGATTTCGGGCAGCGGCTCAAACATGATGGCGCTGCTTAACAGTATGGACGCAGATCACCCCGGTGAACCGGTATTGGTTTTATCCAATGTGGCGGATGCAGGTGGGCTGGCGAAGGCGCGCGGATTGGGGATTGCAACAGCCGTCGTCGATCACCGACCCTTTGGAAAAGATCGCGCAGCGTTTGAGACAGTTCTGCACGGGCACCTGCTCAAAGCAGAGGTGGATATTATTTGCACCGCAGGTTTTATGCGYATCCTGACACCGGGTTTCATCGAAAAATGGGCGGGACGGATGTTGAATATCCACCCGTCATTATTGCCTAAATACAAAGGGTTACATACCCACGCCCGGGCACTTGCGGCTGGCGATAAGCAGGCCGGGTGTTCGGTGCACGAACTGACAGCCGAGCTGGATGGCGGGCCGGTTCTGGGGCAGCGAACGGTAGATATTTTACCTGGTGACACGGCAGATGATTTAGCTGCCAAGGTGTTAACACAGGAACACATTTTATATCCAATGGTACTGCGCCAGTTCATTGTCGCCCGGCAGCAGGCTAATTCCCTATAGTGCTTTCATTAATGACCGGGGTTCTCTACTAGAGCTTTTACCACTCACACTGCTTTTAGAAATGACAATATGATCACGATAACCACGACYGAGGCTTTGGCCGAATTTTGCGCGCGCGCACGTGCGCATCCTTACGTTACGCTAGACACTGAATTCCTGCGCGAACGTACCTATTATTCCAAACTATGTCTGGTGCAGATGGCCGTCCCCGGCGAYGCAGAAGAAGAYGCGGTRCTGCTCGATCCGCTGGTTGAAGGTCTGTCACTTGAGCCATTATATGAKCTGTTTCGCGACACTTCGRTCGTCAAAGTATTCCACGCGGCCCGTCAGGATCTTGAGATTTTCTTTATCGAAGGTGGGGTTATTCCCACGCCGCTGTTTGATACACAGGTAGCCGCGATGGTTTGCGGATTTGGTGAGCAGGCCGGTTATGAAGCGCTGGTGCGCAAAATCGCCAATTTGCCGCTGGATAAAAGTTCACGTTTTACCGACTGGTCGCGCCGACCGCTGAGCGATGCACAAAAGACCTACGCGCTTGGTGATGTTACCCATTTACGGGTGATCTATGAATTTCTGGCGGAAAAGCTGGAGAGTACCGGCAGACAAAGTTGGGTTGAAGAAGAACTGAAGATTCTTACCACGCCTGAAACCTATGTTGTTCAGCCCCATGAGGCCTGGAAACGGATCAAAACCCGCACCAATTCCGGCAAGTTTCTGGCGGTTGTGCGCGAACTGGCGCAGTTTCGGGAATTTTATGCGCAGTCCAATAATGTGCCTCGAACGCGGGTTTATAAGGACGAAGCATTATTGGAACTGGCGTCAACCAAGCCAGCAGATATGAAGGATTTGGGACGTTCCCGGTTGTTGCAACGGGAAGCACGCCGCGGTGYTATTTCYGAGGGTATTCTAGAATCAGTAAAAGCTGGTATCGCCTGCGCGCCRGAGGATTATCCCAAGGTAAACAATCGGCGGGAACAGTTGCAGGTTAATCCGGCGCTGGCGGATTTGTTGCGGGTACTGTTGAAGGCAAAATCCGAAAATACCGGTGTAGCCCCGAAATTGATTGCGACGGCTGCAGAGCTTGATCTGCTTGCAGCAGGGCAACGTGAAGTACGCGCTCTAAGTGGCTGGCGTAGTGAMGTTTTCGGCGCTGATGCGTTGCGACTTTGTGACGGTAAGGTTGCGCTTGCCGTGCGCGGCAAAACTGTGGATGTGATTACTCTTTAGGGTCGGGCAGTTCGGCTGTTTTGCGCGGCTATGACGCGTATGCGGCGTACACCGCTCAGTTGGGATTGGCTCAGGTGAATTCCGGCAACGATTTCCCGCAAATATACCGGACCAATCGCTAGAACCGTTCCGGGAGAATTGGCACGAAATTCATAGGCCAATTCGCCGGATGTGGCGGACACCAATATCAGATCAGCGCTGTGATAGCCTTGGCCTGGGGCCAGTCCAGTTGCACGTATGATCGCGCCAGAGGCGGTTTTRTCAATCGAAAGCCCTGTTATCTGGTCAATCAGCGGGCGGGTATCTGCTATCGCTGTGTAGCCGTTGTGCGGCGCAAGGGTTAGTGCGCTACCCGATTGCGCTGTATTTTTGGTATTTTTAAACCAATTTAATGGGTTGAGATTGCCAAGCGATCCACCCCCGGAACACCCCGTTAAAATAAATATCAAAGCAAATACCGGATAAATCCGCATGCTCGTCCCCCCTTYACTGTCTTCTCTGTGGCCAGCGAATTCCATGACGCCAGAAATGTCAACGCTGGTCTGGACCTTTTGGGCGCCGATGCTTAGGTGAAGCCAGAATCCGGAGAGCAAATATGGCCAGTGCAGCCTTTGAAGAAATAGCCGAAACATTTGATTTTCTCGACGACTGGGAAGATCGTTATCGCCATGTGATCGATCTGGGCAAAGCAATGCCCGCATTGGAAGAAGCGTTTCAGGTGCCTGCAACCAAGGTTGATGGCTGTGCCAGTCAGGTCTGGATATTGCCGCAGATTGACGGGCAGGGCGGAACAGCCGTTTTTTCATTTCGCGGTGACAGTGAYGCGATGATTGTGCGTGGGATCATTGCGATATTGCACGCGCTTTATTCGGGACAAACTGTAGCGGAAGTTTTGCAAATAGATGCTGCGGCTGAAATGGCCAGGCTCGGGTTGAACGATCATTTGTCTGCGCAGCGTTCCAACGGATTGCGCGCAATGGTCGTGCGTATTCGTGAACTGGCAGCCGAGGCGAGTGTYGCCTAATCTTTGACGGCCCAGGTTTTCAGGGTGCTTTCCAGGTCGCCGTAACCGGTKGCACGGTGTTCATATTCGAGGCCTAGTTTTTTCGCGCATTCTTCAGCTTTTCCTGCAAGCGCCGGGTCGTTGATCTGTGCCTGATAGACAAGTTTTTTGTAATTACCAAAATACATATCGCGTAGTTCGGGGTGTCGATCCAGCCCAAGGGGTTTCCAGACGAAGGCATCGAACTGGCGCACCAGAAAATCTGTCAGATAAAACGCGTCAATTTCGTCTTCTGCGCGCGACAGGAAACCGTCATTACCTTCAAAAAACGAATAACAATGGGGGCCTTCAATCATTTCTACCCCTAGTTTATTGCACAAATCGAACAATTGACCGCCGGTTCCACAATCCGCGTAGGCGATGAAAATCTGGTCATAACTGGGCCGATGTTTTTCAACCGCGGCCTCTACCGCATCGCATATTTTTTCCGGGTGGATATGCAGGATTGCAGGCAGGCAGGTTAGCTCAATATGGCTCCAGCGGTTTGCATCAATCACGGCCAGAATTTCGCGTGCAAGGGCACCGCAGGCGATGACCAGAACCTGGCCAGATTCYTGCCGGGGGGAAAGGCCGCTTAGTGTCAGGCTGCTGTCATCAAAWTCGGTCATGGGTCTTTATTGCGCCCGACGAAATAACGCCCGACCAGCAGTGCAACCAACAGGGYGGGCATGACGGCAACGCCGCCGATTGTTGAAATATCCAGTGYCTCAGCGGCGCGTGTACCGATCCAGACGGTCAGCCCGGCGGCGGCAATTACGCTGACGATTAGCATGGCGAATTTGTTAAAAGGCATTGTACGCTCCCTTACCACATATGTGGGGGTTTGATTGCCTGTATGTAAGCCCGCGGTTAACCCGCCGCCATCTGGTTATGTTTGCGGGCCATAAATTCCTTGGCAGTTTCCACAGCAACAGCCGCGTCACGGCAATAGGCATCAGCGCCGATCGCCTTGCTGAATTCTTCGTTTAATGGTGCGCCGCCGACCAGAACAATATAGTCATCGCGAATTTCCATTTCGATCATCGTATCAATGACGACTTTCATATAGGGCATGGTGGTGGTCAACAGGGCCGACATCCCCAGAATATCCGGCTTTTCAGTTTCCATCGCCTCAAGATATTTCTCAACAGAGTTGTTGATGCCAAGATCAATCACTTCAAAACCAGCACCTTCCATCATCATCGACACCAGGTTTTTGCCGATATCGTGAATRTCGCCCTTAACCGTGCCAACGACCATTTTACCTACGGGGGGCGCGCCGGTTTCCGCCAGCAAAGGCTTCAGGATGAACATGCCGCCTTTCATCGCGTTGGCGGCCAGCAACACCTCTGGCACAAAAAGAATACCATCGCGAAAATCAATGCCGACGATTGTCATACCCGCTACCAGCGCCTTAGTCAGCACGTCGTAGGGCGTCCAACCGCGTTCGAGCAGAATGTTTACGGCTTCCTCAATCTCTTCCTTCAAGCCGTCATAAAGATCGTCGTGCATCTGCAGCGTCAGTTCTTCGTCGTCCAGTTCGCTCAGGATGATGTCTTCTTCGTCGGCCATTTGATGTCTCCGCGCAGGGCGTTTTTTACATTGCTTGTTTAATTGATGCTTTGAAACAGGGAAAGCTACTTGGCAGATTACGACACCGATGGATCTGCAACCGACCTTTGCGCCACAGTCTTCAAGGCATGAACTGGCCTTTGTTCCCGGTATGTTCTATTGTGGCTGGATGGGCGATACTGACCAAACTATTCAACCCAATCTGCGGGTCCGCGCGCGGGCTTCAAATTCCAACCGGGCAGGGCGGTTTGAGCCCTATGCGCGCGTGGTGGAGCATGACGGGTGGGACATCGAGGAAGAAGAAAAGCTGGCGCGCACCGAGGTGTCGGTAGAGCTTCCACGTTCGGCTATTACGCGCAACAATTCACCTGATCTGCCATTTGACCGTTCGATCAATCCATATCGCGGGTGTGAGCATGGTTGCATTTATTGTTTCGCCCGACCTACCCACGCTTATCTGGGGTTATCGCCRGGTYTGGATTTTGAAACCCGCCTGATCGCGCGCCCCTTGGCCCCCGAGGTGTTGCGACGAGAACTGTCAGCAAAGCGCTATACGCCGCAAACCATCGCAATTGGAACAAATACTGATCCCTATCAACCAATTGAAGCACAATATGGGATCATGCGCGAAGTGCTGGAGGTGCTGCGGGAATTCAATCATCCCGTCGCGATTGTGACCAAAGGGACATTGGTCGAACGTGACATTGATATTCTGGGTGAAATGGGYCGGATGGGRYTGGCTCAGGTGGGAATTTCCATCACATCTCTGGACGCTAAACTGTCGCGTGGGTTGGAACCAAGGGCGCCAGCACCATCGCGTCGGTTGGGARTAATCGAAAAACTTTCCCGCGCCGGCTGCCCGGTTCGGGTGATGGTTGCGCCGATCATACCGGCGCTGAGCGACCATGAGCTGGAAAATATACTGGCAGCGGCCGCGGACGCCGGGGCAAAGTCTGCCGAATGGATCATGTTACGTCTACCCGCCGAAGTCAGCCCTTTGTTTCAGGAATGGCTTGCCGTGCATCACCCTGATCGGGCTGAACGGAYCATGGCGCGGGTACGTGAAATGCACGGCGGTAAGGATTATTCCGCCCAATGGGGGCAACGAATGCGGGGTGAAGGCACGTATGCAGACCTGATTGCACGCCGGTTTGAAGTAGCAAGTGTGCGGACCGGGCTAAGTCGTCGCAATGCGAGTTTGCGCACGGATTTGTTTAAAGTTCCCGGGCGGGCGCAGCAATTGTCGTTGTTTTAGCTTTTCGCCCGGCGCCGGCCTTTGCGTTCGCGGGCTTTGGGGGCGTTGCCGTCGGTGCCGTCTGAGACGGATGAAAAACCACCCATAGTTTCTGCAATGCGATCAAGTGTCGGGCGCTCGCCCTTTGGTCGGGTTTCCAGCGCTTCACGCATTTTTTCAAGATGTTCGGACGTGGTACCACAGCAGCCGCCAATGATCCGTGCGCCTGCATCACGTGCAAGCACGGCGTATTCTGCCATCAGTTCCGGGGTGCCATCGTAGTGAATATGACCCTCAACAAATTTGGGGATACCCGCATTGCCTTTGGCGATGATTGGGCGCTCAACGCCCTGCGCCGTGAATCCCAGCACGGTGCGCAACAGATCAGAAGCACCCACACCGCAGTTGGCACCATAACCAATAGGTTTATGGTCAAGTTTCTCGACGATTTTCGCCATGTCAGCCGACGTGACACCCATCATGGTRCGCCCGGACGTGTCAAAGCTCATCGTGCCRCACCASGGCATTCCGGCCAGCARAGCGCCTTGTGCTGCGGCGCGGTATTCATCGGCGTCGGATATTGTYTCWACCCAAAGCACGTCGACGCCGCCTTCTTTCAGGCCTTCAGCCTGTTCGTGGAACATCTCAACCGCATTTTCAAAGGTCAGGGTCCCCATGGGAACCATGATTTCACCGGTGGGGCCAACAGAGCCTGCGACAATTATCGTGTGATCTGTCTTATCGGCGACTTCACGGCCGATTTCGGCGGCGATCCGGTTCAGTTCTCTTACCCGGTTTTGGGCTCCGTGTAGTTTAAGGCGAGAGGCGTTGCCGCCAAACGTATTGGTCAGGAAAATGTCACTGCCCGCGTCTACTGCACCCTGATAAAGGGCCGCGATCCGGTCTGGGTGTTCATCGTTCCAGAGTTCAGGAGCATCGCCCGATTGAAGGCCCATATTGAACAATGTGGTCCCAGTGGCCCCGTCGGCCAGCAGCCAGTCACGTTCGTCCAGAAGTTTAGATAGCGCATCAACCATGGGTGCAGTCTTTCAAAGCTAAACAGGGGTCAGCAGATATGGCGACCCCGATCAAACTTCATTTGCCATGAATTACGCGGGGCGGCAATTTCAAATTTGTCATAAACTTCATGAAATGGCCCGGCCGTGTTAGTTTCGTGGTTGTTTTKACCCTGGAAAATACCGCCAACAGGCCGATCCCGAGTGCGAGTTTGGTTGGAACGCAGGCGTAAAGGGTTTGCCAGGTTGGGGCGAAACATTCCTTAAATCGGCGCAAACCCTGGGTATTGTTTGTACGCAAAAGGTAGCTGCGGATGGCCGCAATAACCGGGTCGTCATTGCCACCGGGGTGCGCGATTGCAGCCAGCGAAAACCGTGGGCAGCGGAGCGCGGCGGCACTTTCAATGGCATGAGTCACCAACTGGTGCATAGTACCTTCGGGGGAGCCGGGGAGCTGGCGCATGATGTCGATGGCCCATTCATYGCGCGCTTCATGCAGGGTGATGAAACCTTGCAGATCATTACCACTATAGGCCAGGAAAACCCGCTGGCAGGATACATAATCAGGATCAAACCGGCCCATGGAAAAGCCCAGTTCACCACCATGAGAGCGGGACCAAGCCTCGGAAACCCGTGCCATGTCATCAAGCGGTAGCTGTTGCAGGCCTTCAATAACCCGTATATCTGCTGACTTTGCTTTTCTCAGGTGGCGGCGCAGCTGACGATGTTCTGAGCCCTGGGTGGTAAACTGGACCGGGTTTATCAGGGCTTCCAATGCCACGGGTAAGGTCTTCCAGCCCAATTTACTTGCSGCATCGGCCGTTGSTGCCGTGCATTTGTAGATCATCGGGGTGCGCATCATWTGCTTTGCCTGTGTCTGAAGGAATTGCAATGCGGGGATACTGTCGATGTCACGACCGATCGGATCCGCAAACATAATAAGGTTCTGGCCAAGAGGTGCAGCAATAAGCAGGGGTTTATTAACTTGTGATAAAACCCGAAAATTGCCCTGACGGATCAGGTTCAGTTCGGCCCGGGTAGAGGACCAGAGCAGGGTTTCCATTGTCGGTGTCAGAAATGGTGAAGTCGGGGGCGGGGACAGAACCGGGCTGGTCGCWATCAGGTGCCGTATTGGCCCCTTCAACAACACGAGCAGTCCCAGTCCGGCAGGGATTAAATAATATACAATGCGAAATGCCATTGCTGTCGCCATCAATGTGTCAACCGGGATCGCGGGCAGAAATATCAGTAGTGAAAGTTCAAACGGGCCAACACCGCCGGGGGTGGCACCAATCAGGCCCGCGCCAAGCGATATCAGAAAGGCCGCGGAAAACAGAATTGGGTCAAGGATCAGATCGGGGGGCAACAATACATAGAGCGCAAGGCCAGTAAACAGTGTATCGGCGAGGGCGAAAAATACTATCGCCAGAAATGCGCGCAACGGCGGAAGTAGCCCGAACATTCTGGGCTGCCAGATTAATACGCCTGCAATGATCGCGCCGGACAAYAATACAATATACGCCGCCGGGCGCAGGTAGTATTCGCTCAGGCCAGAGATCAGGACGACGGGGGCCGCCACGATTGCCCAGCCAACAAGAAACGAAACTGAAACCGCCATTGAAACCGCAAGYGCGCGGGRCAGGGRAAGACCGGGAAGCAAGCGCCAGCGTATCAGTGCGCTGCTGAGCACGCCAAACCCGGCGAACTGAGCCACGGCGATCGCGGCGCGACCTGAATAACGCGCCTGTGCCGGAGAAATACCAGTGCCAAGTAACCCGTGTAAAACCTGATCATAACGTCCAATGGCCCAGAAACTGGCAACGGTTGCCGCCATCGCAAGCGCCCACTGGTGGGGTGCAACCTGATGAACAGTTGTCCATATCTGTGACAGATTTATTCTTGGTATGTTTTCCCGAAACAACCAGAAACCCAACATCACGGCCAAGAGCGGTAAAATCTGGCGACCTATGATCGGGCCGATGCTGATATTAGCTGCTTGCGCGACCCCGCGCGCTGGTTCCTTTGACATTCCACCCTCCTACAATCCCGAGAACGGGCGTATCAGGCGGGGCCTTCCATTGGCTTAACGGATAAAATTGGAACGAAAAAACGCGCGGGAATTCCCGCGCGTTCAGGCAGATTCGAGACTCAGATGGCTTAGGTGTCGTTCATCAACTGTGCTTTAGCTTCAGCCATCAGTTCTATCATCTTTGCACGAATTGTGGCTTCGGGCGCGCGATCACCCAAATCACCGGAAACCTTACGATAAACGTCTTCGTGGCCAGCTTCCTCAAAGTCAGATTTTATAACGGATTTAGCGTATTCCGCCGCTTCGTCATCCGACATTCCCATCAATTCCGCAGCCCACAATCCCAGCAATTTATTACGCCGTGCATCTGCTTTGAATTGCATATCCGCGTCATGGGCGAACTTGTTTTCAAAGGCGCTTTCGCGATCRTCAAAGGTGCTCATCTCTGTCCTCTTGGTCTGGTTGATTGTTAATACTGATATGGCCTTTGTGGCGCTTGGCTGCAAGGGGTACGCGGCTTCTTGCAGCAGGTTAAATCATCGCCTATACGGACGCCWACCAGGTGGGGTGCCCGAGCCGGCGCCCAGGTGCGAGTGGGGRTCATATGGCACGGCGYAATAAAATCTATGAAGGCAAAGCTAAGATTCTGTACGAAGGCCCCGAGCCAGGTACATTTGTTCAGTATTTCAAGGACGATGCGACAGCCTTTAACGCCGAAAAAAAAGCGGTGATTGACGGCAAGGGAGTGTTGAACAACCGCCTGAGCGAGTTCTTTATGACCGGGCTGGCGAAAATTGGCATTCCGACGCATTTCATCAGACGTCTTAATATGCGTGAGCAGTTGATCCGTTCTGTTGAAATAATTCCTTTGGAAATAATAGTGCGCAACGTCGCTGCCGGATCAATGGCCAAGCGTCTTGGTATGGAAGAAGGCACGGACTTGCCTCGCCCGATTGTAGAGTTTTCCTATAARGACGACAAACTTGGCGATCCTCTGGTCCCCGAGGAATACATAATTGCTCTGGGCTGGGCATCGCAACAGGAACTGGATGACATCGTATCGCTGGCGCTACGGGTCAATGATTTCATGAGCGGCGTGATGTACGGYGTCGGGATACAGCTGATCGATTTCAAAATCGAAGTTGGCCGGGTCTGGGAAGGCGATTTCATGCGTCTGATTCTGGCGGATGAGATCAGCCCSGACAGTTGTCGATTGTGGGACATCAARACCGGGCGCAAGYTGGACAAGGAYGTATTCCGCCATGATCTGGGCGATCTTGCTGACGCCTACACAGAAGTGGCGCGCCGACTTGGGGTAATGCCGCAGAATGCGACACAAGCRGTWAAACCAACACTGATTAACTGACAAATTGTTCCGGTAATGGCCGGGGCTGGAAATATTGAGGAATTGCAGATGAAAGCACGGGTTCAAGTTATGCTGAAGGACGGTGTCCTTGATCCGCAGGGGGCTGCGGTGCGTCACGCGCTTGGCACGCTTGGGTTTGGCGGCGTGAACGGGGTGCGTCAGGGCAAGGTGWTTGAGCTTGATCTGGATGAGAGCGACCCGGCCAAGGCCAAGTCGGTAGTTAACGACATGTGTGAAAAGTTGCTGGCGAACACGGTGATCGAAAGCTACAGCGTGGAAATACTCTGATGCGCGCCGGCGTGATCGTTTTTCCCGGTTCAAACTGTGACCGGGATCTGGCCGTTGCATTCGGGCGGGCCGGGGCCAAGGTGTCGATGGTCTGGCACAAAGAAAGCCAATTGCCGGAAGGTTTGGATGTTATTGGCATTCCGGGCGGATTTTCGTTTGGGGATTACCTGCGTTGTGGGGCTATAGCGGCGCAATCGCCGATTAGTCGCGCGGTGGCAGATCACGCAAAGAATGGCGGGTATGTCATTGGRATATGTAACGGATTTCAGGTATTAACCGAAACCGGCCTGCTGCCGGGGGCRTTGATGCGCAATGCCGGGATCAAATTTGTCTGCAAGACTGTAGGACTGCGGGTTGCGASYGCCGACAGTGCTTATACCTCGGGTTATGACAAGGGCCAGGTGGTGAATTTTCCTGTGGCGCACCACGATGGCAATTATACCGCCGACGCCGATCTGGTGGCACGGTTGAACGGCGAGGACCGGGTGGCATTTCGCTATACCGACAACCCAAATGGTGCCAGCGACGATATCGCCGGGGTTCTTAGTGAAAACCGCCGGGTTCTGGGGYTGATGCCACACCCTGAAAGGGCGGTGGATAGCGCCCTTGGCGGGGCGGATGGGGCTATATTGTTTGATGCTTTAAGCTCGGTGATGGAAAACGCTTGAAGGGTGTACTTGAGCCCAACCCCGTAGGGGCGTAGTCTGGCAACATGGCGATTGCTTTCAATAAACGCGGGAAAAACGTCCGACCGGCCATGTCATGGCGCGGTCGCATTGGTGTTCTGATTGTTACGGTTGTCGGCGTTTTCGTTGTGTTGTCKACTAATCAATGGCTTACGGCGCGGTTTACCGAATCTACCCGCAACCGGGCCGAGGTGCGCCAAACRCTTTATTCCGGAAACCTGTTGTCAGAATTGCAGCGCAATTCAATTGTGCCGCTTTTGCTGTCGCGTGAGCCGAGCCTGATCAGCGCGCTGGAAAATGCAGATTTTTCGCAATCCTCGCAAAAGCTGATTTTCTACGTGGAAGAGATCGGTTCAGCCGCGCTAATGCTGCTGGACGAAGGTGGCCGGGTTGTGGCGGCGACGGATCGTAACACTATCGGCTCAAACCACCGGTCCGACCCCTATTTTGTTAACGCTTTACGCTCAAACGACACAGTATTTACTACATTTCGCAACGACGCCGGGGCCTTTGTCTTTAATTACAGCCGCAGCATCCAGATTGACGGCAATCTGGCCGGGGTCATTGTAGTTGAGGCCAATCTGCGCAAGTTCGAACAGTCATGGGCTGGAATTTCCGACGCGGTTTTGGTGACGGACAGTGAGGGGCAGATTATTCTTTCGACCGAACCGCGTTGGCGCGGGTTGGTTGAGGCGGATGCGTTGCAGGCTTCTTCTGCGACCAGCGCGATTAGCCGGGCTATACATGCAACAACGGACTGGTCGATCTTGCCGGTTGACGCCTATGTTTTTGGTGAGGCGGTTATGCGGATGGAAAACCGGGTGSCRTTTCAGGGSTGGAARATGACYACATTTACRCCTTATGCGTCGGTGCGTGAACGGGTAAACGGCGTTTTGGCGCTGGAGATCATGGGTTTTGCCATTCTTTTGGCGGTCGCGTTTTACTTTGCCAGCCTGCGGGCGCGGGCGCGTTCAGTGGTATTTCAGCAAGAATCAGCGGAACTTCGCCAGTTGAACGACGCACTACAGCGGGAAATTGCTGAGCGTGAAAAGGCAGAACACCATCTGAATATGGCGGAACAAACGCTTGCGCAGTCCTCAAAACTGGCGGCCCTGGGCGAAATGTCGGCGGCTGTAAGTCATGAGTTGAATCAGCCCTTGGCGGCGATGAAAACCTACCTTGCAGGTGCTAAGTTATTGCTAAAGCGCAAACGCCCGGCCGAGGCGCTTTCATCGTTTCAGCGGGTCGATGATCTGATTGACCGGATGGGCTCAATTACCCGGCAGTTGAAAAGTTATGCCCGCAAGGGTGGTGAGGCGTTTGAACCCATAGATTTAAGGGATGCTTTTTCATCTGCGCTTTCGATGATGGAGCCGCAGCTAAACCGGCAGGATATCAAAATCACCCGCTCAATTTCACAAAACCCTGTAATGGTGATGGCGGATCGAGTGCGTTTGGAGCAGGTGATTATTAACCTGCTGCGCAATGCGCTGGATGCTATCAAATCATCTATTGATCCAAGCGTTGAGATAATGATTTCATCCGGTGAAACAGCAACATTATCGGTGCGCGACAATGGCCATGGTATTGAAGATATCGGCAGCTTGTTTGAGCCGTTTTACACCACCAAAGCACCAGGAGAAGGTGTTGGATTGGGTCTTGCCATTTCTTCGGGAATTGTAAACGACTTTGGCGGCCGGTTGACGGCAAGAAACGCCGACGTTGGTGGCGCGGTATTTGAGATGAAGTTGCCGATACTGACAGATCAGGCGGAAGCGGCGGAATAGGGTAAGAAGGTACTAAAATGAAGATTGCGATTGTTGACGACGAAAAAGACATGCGCCAGTCGATCAGCCAGTGGCTGTCGCTTTCGGGATTTGAAACYGAAACCTATGAGGGGGCCGAGGACGCCCTGAAAGCAATTGGCGCGGATTACCCCGGGGTTGTTGTTTCCGACATCAAGATGCCCGGTATTGACGGGATGCAGTTTCTAAAAAAGTTGATGGGTGTCGATAGTGCATTGCCGGTTATCATGATTACTGGGCACGGCGATGTGCCGATGGCAGTGGAAGCGATGCGTCTTGGGGCGTTTGATTTTCTGGAAAAACCATTCAACCCAGACAAGATGACTGATCTGGCCAAACGGGCCACCAATGCACGTCGCCTGACGCTGGACAGCCGCGCGCTGCGCAAGGAATTGTCGGACGGCACCACGATCATGAAAAAGCTGATCGGMACMTCACCGGTAATGGAGCGGCTGCGAGAAGACATTCTGGATCTGGGGCAGGCGGATGGTCATGTTCTGATTGATGGTGAAACTGGTACCGGCAAGACATTGGTGGCGCATGCGCTGCACGCAGTTGGGGCGAAGGCGGGTAAAAAATTCGTTCTGGTATCCTGTACGGCATATGACGATGAAACCCTTGGCAAGAAGATTTTTGGACCTGCCGAGGCAGGCGTAGATCTGCCCCTGATCGAGGAAGCCCGCGGCGGGACGCTGGTACTGGAAGATATTGACGCGCTGTCACAGCAGTTGCAGGCRCGACTTCTGACCTGGATCAATGATCAGGGGACSCCGGCAGAAACCCGTATTGTGGCRATATCAAACCTGCAGGAACAGGGTAAAACCTGCGAAGATATGCTGCGCCCTGATCTGTTTTACCGCTTGGCAGCGATGAAAATAACCGTGCCACCGTTGCGAAGCCGTGGCGAAGACATTTTGACTTTGTTTACCCGTTTAACCGARCARTTCGCCGAAGAATATGGCTGCGATGCACCAGAGGTTTCGGCGCAGGAAGCGGCACAACTGTTGCAGGCCCCCTGGCCGGGGAACATACGTCAGTTATCAAATATTTCTGAACGTGCTGTTTTGCAAAGTAGACGGGGAACCGGTTCTATTGCCAGTTTGCTAATGGCAGACGACGAAATTTCTGAGGCTTCTGTAACAACAGATGGCAAACCGTTAAAAGAATACGTCGATGCGTTTGAACGGATGTTGATYGATAACACCATGCGCCGCCACAAAGGAAGTATCGTCGCCGTGATGGAAGAGCTATCCCTGCCGCGCCGCACAYTGAATGAAAAGATGGCGAAATATGGATTGCATCGGTCAGACTACCTCTGATTGTATTTCGATTTTAACCCAGACAACAAAAATGTGATTTTTTAGATTGTAATCATAGGGACAACGCCCTTATGTTGCCCCTACGGGTCGTGTGACAAATTTTATGGTCGATCCGTACGAGTTTCGCTGATTTTGGATCGGTTTGCAGGCATAGGGTCGCAAACAACCGCGTCAGCCGAGAAGGCCGAAAGGTCAACAGTTTGCCCAAGTTCCAAAGGGAATGAAGGGCCATGAATGGGGGCGGATAACCGCCCCGGAGTAAAAACCGCGATGAGGCGCGCAGTAAATAGGACAAGGCAAACAGGGGCCGCACTGGTCGACCTGATACCTGTCGACCTGCCAAATCTCGCATTAACAAGACACCATCTTCACCGAAAGCGGCCCGCAAGGGCAGCCCCATTGGACATGGTGCATCAAGAGATAACATGGCTAAGAAAATGCTTATCGACGCCACCCACGCGGAAGAAACCCGCGTTGTTGTGGTTGACGGAAACAAAGTTGAAGAATTTGACTTTGAATCAGAAAGTAAACGCCAGCTAGCTGGCAATATATACCTCGCAAAAGTAACCCGGGTTGAACCGTCGCTTCAGGCGGCATTCATTGACTATGGCGGTAATCGCCATGGTTTTCTGGCATTTTCCGAGGTTCACCCGGATTACTACCAGATCCCTGTCGCTGATCGCGAAGCGTTGCTTGAAGAAGAACGCGCCTACGCCAAACAACAAGCGGAAGAAGACGAGGAAAAGCGCAATAAATCTGCGCGCGGGCGTGGTCGCGGACGTGGACGTGGTCGCAGTAAATCAAAAGCCGAAGATACGGCTTCAAAAGACGAAGTCGCAACCAAAGAAGTGTCTATTTCGGGCATGGATGTCGTTGATCTGGGTGAACCGGATGCGACAGCAGAAGYTGAAACGCTGGAAGGAACTTCCCCGGCTTTCACTGTCCATGAAACYCCCGTTGAGACACCAAGGTCTGATGATGTGTCCGCTGATATCTTGAGTGATGATGCCCCGGTCCCAGTGGCTGAAAAAGCCTCTGACGCGGGTTCGGACGTATCTGCAAACGCTTCAGACGAAGTACCGGACGACGATGCACCCGAAGGCACAGATGCGACTGAAAAAGACGAAAACATTGAAAGCGTCGCTGATGAAGATGTAACCGAAGAAATTCGCCAACCGCGCAAATCGCGCCCGAAGCGTTACAAAATTCAGGAAGTCATTAAAGTTCGCCAAATCCTGCTGGTGCAGGTTGTCAAAGAAGAGCGCGGCAACAAGGGTGCGGCCCTGACAACCTATCTGTCTCTGGCGGGGCGTTACTGCGTATTAATGCCAAATACTGCCCGTGGTGGTGGCATTTCGCGTAAAATCACCAACGCGGCTGATCGCAAGAAACTAAAAGAAATTGCGAATGAGATCGAAGTGCCGCAAGGCGCTGGTCTGATCATCCGCACGGCGGGCGCGCAGCGTACCAAAACCGAAGTTAAGCGTGATTATGAATACCTGCAACGGATGTGGGAACAGATCCGCGACCTGACWCTGAAATCCATTGCGCCAGCGAAGATTTATGAAGAAGGCAACCTGATCAAGCGTTCGATCCGTGACCTGTACAACAAAGACATCGACGAAGTGTTTGTTGAAGGTGAAGCTGGATACCGCGTCGCCAAGGACTTCATGAAAATGATCATGCCGTCGCACGCGAAGAACGTGAAATTGTACAACGAACCCCTGCCGCTTTTCGCCCGCTATCAGGTGGAAACCTACCTTGGATCGATGTTCAATCCGACGGTTCAATTGAAATCCGGCGGCTACATCGTGATTGGCGTGACCGAAGCGCTGGTGGCAATTGATGTGAACTCTGGTCGAGCGACCAAAGAGAATTCGATTGAAGATACAGCACTTAAGACCAACCTGGAAGCCTCGGATGAGGTGGCGCGCCAGTTGCGTCTGCGCGATCTGGCCGGTCTGATCGTGATTGATTATATCGACATGGAAGAACGGCGCAATAATACGGCCGTTGAAAAGCGCTTTAAGGATCGTCTGAAAACCGACCGCGCCCGCATTCAGGTGGGTCGTATATCGGGCTTTGGCTTGCTGGAAATGTCGCGCCAACGCCTGCGCCCCGGCATGATTGAGGCAACGACCCAGCCCTGTAATCACTGCCACGGTACTGGTCTGATCCGTTCCGACGATAACCTGTCTCTGTCGATCCTGCGCCAGCTGGAAGAAGAAGGTGTGCGGCGGCGTTCCCGTGAGGTGCTGGTCAAGGCCCCCGTTGCGATTGCCAACTATCTGGTRAACCAGAARCGTGAACAYATTGCCGGGATCGAAGCGACATTTGGCATGTCGGTCCGGGTTGAAGCCGATCCGTTCCTGATCTCGCCGGACTATTCGATTGAGAAATTCAAAACCGCGATGCGTTCAGTACCAGAACCCACAACACCGGTAGTATCTGTGGATGCGTCATTGATGGCAGATATTGACGATGAGGAAGTCGTCGAGAGCCCGGAAGTAGAAGCCACCGAAGATRCGCCAGCGCCGAAAAAGCGCCGCCGTCGTCGTCGTCGTCGGCGTKCAGGTGGTCAGGGTGGAGAAGCCCAGGCTCAGGGKTCGAATGAARATCAAAATACTCAGGATAATGGGGTATCGGAAACGACGGGTGAAGCGCCAAATGCTGAAACCCCAAAGGTAGCCGAGCCGGTGTCTAAAGAAACTAAGGTCGAAGAAAATACGGCTGAGGAACCCAAGAAACCTGAGAAAGCTAAGAAAAAGGTGACACGCAAGCGTAGTACCAAAGCCAAGGCTGACCCTGTAGCGGAAGTGGTAGCTGAAACCGCGGAAGTTGCTGAGGCTGAAACAACTGAAGCAAAGCCCAAACCAAAGACACCGCGCAAGCGTGCGGTTAAAAAGGCAGCGCCAAAAGTTGAAGAGGCGGCGGTTGAGGTTGCGGCGGAAGAGCCGGCGCCAAAAACTAAGAAAACCCGGACCCGTTCAACAACACCGCGCGCCAAACCAAAAACAGCGGCAAAAGTAGCCGAGRCCACCGAAAGTGTCGYCGTTTCYTCGGAACCGGTAATGGCGGCGATTAACCCCGAAAAGCCCAAGAAAAAGGGCTGGTGGTCTTTTGGTGGTTAAAGAGAGAAACATGCTATGAATTTCGCCGGGTTTTGCCCGGCGTTATTTTTTCCGGATGAAATAATGATGCGTATCGCCCAGTTTTTCTGAACCAAGAAGAATATGCCCRGATTCGTTGCAATAATGAGGAACGTCCACCACGGCGGCCGGATCATTGGCCTGCAATCGCAACACCTGACCACTTTGCAGCGCCKSCAACCGCTTGCGCGCCTTCAGAACGGGCAGGGGGCAAAGCAGCCCTATTGCATCAAGGTCATCATCAAAGGTCATAAACAAAGGCCCTTAGGTAAGATGTTTCAATTTGTCCACCAAGATGTGACAACCCGTGTGGGTGACGTGGCGCACCTGAGCGTCTATGTGAAGTTCAAGCAAGGAGAAGATCATGTTCGGAATTGAAATCATAGATGCRACCCTGCTGCCGGCCATGCTGATTGCGTTGGTGGGGGGAATGCTGTCTTTTCTCAGCCCCTGTGTTTTGCCGATTGTGCCGCCYTACCTTGCGTATATGGGCGGCATTTCGATGAATGAGATGACGGAAAATTCCGGCAAAAGCCGTAAAACGATCGTGCCGGCGATATTCTTTGTATTGGGTCTGTCGACGGTTTTCATGATCCTGGGTTTTACCGCKTCAATTTTTGGCATGTTTTTCCTGCAATATCAGGATATTCTGGCCAAGGGTTCAGGTATTGTCGTGATCATCTTCGGYCTGCATTTTCTAGGGGTTTTCCGGATTAAATTCCTTGACCGCGATGTCCGGATGGATGCCGGTGATAGGGGYGGGTCAGCTTTTGGTGCCTATGTTCTGGGCCTTGCCTTCGCCTTTGGCTGGACGCCCTGTATTGGTCCGCAACTGGGCGCGATCCTTTCACTGGCAGCGTCTGAGGCATCCGTAGTGCGCGGCACCACACTGCTTGGTATCTATGCGGCGGGGTTAGGTATTCCGTTCCTGCTGGCTGCGATTTTTATCCAGCGATCGATCAAGCTGATGAACAGGCTCAAGCCCCATATGGCAAAGATTGAAAAAGGTATGGGGGTGCTTTTGCTGGTTGTCGGTTTGGCGCTGCTGACAGGTGCCTTCAGCACATTTTCCTGGTGGTTGCTGGAAACTTTCCCAGCCCTTTCGGTTCTTGGTTAAACCGCTTCGACAATCCCTGAATATCGGCTAAGCATACCCCATTAGTTTGGGGTATGTATGCAAGACGCTCAGCCAGATAGTGTCCAGAACCGCYGGGTGTTTTATATCCCCGGCTATGACCCGCATCCGCCACGGCGCTACCGCGAGCTTTACCGCAAACAAAGCGCTGAGCAGGCGGAAATTTCCGGCTATAAAATTGCGCAAAAACACCGGATTGGCGGCGACTGCTACGGATGGTACGTGTTTGCAAATATTGATGAAACGGCTGTAGAAACTGAATACGACGTTCTGGTCTGGTCCGATCTTGTTCAGGGTTCGATGAGCTCGGGGATCGCGGCGACTTATATTCAGCTCCTCCAAACTGCATGGATATATATTTCCAGCGGCGCGATGCGTCGATTGATGTGGTTGCGCAAAGGGCCKGTTATTGCAGCWTTTTACCCGATTGCGGTTCTGCTGGCCCAGGCGCTGCTGGCAGTTTTGAYCGGCTGGGCCGCTGSTGCTTTAGTTGYCCAATTTACAATTCCGGSGGCCGGATGGATTGTGGCTCTGCCAATTGTCTTCCTGATTATGCGGTGGTTTCGTAATGTCGAYAGCAGGTTTTTGGCCTATTATCTGATGCACGACTATGCCTTTACAGCCAGATACAGGGGTGAAAATCCACCGGAACTGGACGCCCGAATGACCRAATTTGGTCAGAGAATTGCCGAAGCAATGGAGTCAGACGTTGATGAGGTTTTGGTGGTCGGACATTCCTCTGGGGTACATCTGGCGGTAACAATTCTGGCTGATCTGATCCGGGGCMGAGCCGCCAAAACCGGTGCACCAAAACTGGCGTTTTTRTCGCTTGGGCAGGTAATACCAATGGTATCGTTTCTGCCGCGCGCCGGTCGGCTACGGGCAGATTTGCAGTATTTGTCGGTTTCCGATGCCCTGACCTGGGTGGACATCAGCGCGCCGGGGGAYGGGTGTTCGTTTGCACTATGTGATCCGGTGGCGGTTAGTGGYTTGGCTGGYGAAGGAAAACGCTGGCCGCTGGTTCTGTCTGCMGCGTTTAGTCAGACGCTAAGCCCGGCCCGTTGGAAYAAACTTAAACGGCGTTATTTCAGGCTGCACTTTCAATACCTCTGCGCGTTCGATCGRCCAGATCACTATGACTATTTTCAAATCACAGCCGGGCCAATGACACTGGCGACACGGTACAAGGGGCGCTCTCCGTCCAAAAGCCGGATCGATGTCGCGGCCTCGCCCTATACATCGACGMAGATATGAAGCCWCCWAAACCAGCCTCTCGCCCTGATAAGGTTTCGTTGTGGSGATACATGCAGTTGTTTCGCCGCGATATCCTGTCGGCGCAGCCAGAGCGGTTGTACCGGGCGAAAATGGCCGAATTCCGCACGCCGTTCTTTCGATCCTACCTGATTAACCAGCCGGATYTGATACGGGAAGTTCTGAAGGAACGACCTATGGATTTCCCAAAATCAACCCGGGTCGGCGAAGGTCTGCGCCCGCTTTTGGGGAATTCTGTTTTTCTGACGAATGGCGATGTTTGGAAAAGCCAGCGGCGCATCATTGATCCGGCTTTTGAGGGCGGGCGGTTGCGGGATGTTTTCCCGGCGATACTGGCGGCAGGTACGGAAATGATTACACGCCTACAGGGGCAGTCCGGCGAACTGGAGGTCGAGGAATTTACCAGTCACGCAGCAGCAGATGTCATTTTYCGMACCCTGTTTTCGATCCCGATAACGGATGAAATTGCCGGGCGGGTTTTTGAAGAATTTCGGAACTACCAGCGCTCGCAACCGATATTGAATCTAGCTGCCTTTGTCCCGATGCCAGGGTGGTTGCCAAGGTTTCACAATGCGAAAACCCGGAAAAGTGCTAAACTTATCAGGGCGTTGATAACTGAACTGACGAACCGACGGGCAGTTGAAATTGAAGCCGGAACTGCACCAGACGATCTTGCCACCAAGATCATGACCCAGAAAGACCCGCAAACCGGGCGGTGTTTTGGGGCAGAAGAAATGGTTGATCAGGTAGCGATATTTTTTCTGGCAGGGCATGAGACGAGCGCAGCGGCGCTGGCCTGGGCCTTGTATTTATTAGCCGCACATCCTGAGACTCAGGAAAAACTCGCCTCAGAAGCAGCGACCTTGCCAGACGTACCCGTGTTTTCGGACCTGTCAAAACTGAAATACACCCGCGATGTATTTCGCGAAGCCCTGCGGCTTTATCCGCCAGTGCCGATGCTGGTRCGAGAGACGACAGGTTTGGAGAATTTTCGCAATCGCGTGCTRAAAAGRGGSGCGCAGGTTGTGATCAGCCCATGGCATTTGCACAGACACCAGGACCTGTGGCCGAACCCGGATGARTTTGATCCTGAACGGTTTTCCAACGAAGCAGGCAAGAAATGTCTGCGCGATGCTTATCTRCCGTTTTCCAGCGGCGCGCGCGTTTGTCCKGGGGCAGGATTTGCGATGATTGAGGGRCCGTTGTTTTTGGCGTTGTTGGTGCGGGCATTCAGGTTTTCACCGGTGGCGGGMAAAGTTCCGGTGCCCGAAGCCCATCTGACAGTCAGGGCGAAGGATGGGATTTGGCTGGAGTTTAAAATGCGGAATTGAGTAATCAGGTGAACKATGTTCACTCTTGCCCYTGATAATACYGCAGCACAAAAATCCGAATTGCCGAGGCCAACCCTGAATCYATYCCCCGGTCGGCGTCGATTTCTGCCGCCAGATCGTTTATCGGGCGACCCTGTTTGGCCGCAATGTCCCGAAAAGCCCGCCAAAACTCTTCCTCAAGCGAAACACTGGTGCGGTGGCCTTTCAGGGTCAGTGAGTGTTTGACGGGCCGAGCATTCAAGATTTAGGGCCAATCATATTTTCCGGGCGCACGACACGYTCAAATGTTTCTTCATCGACGAAACCCAGGGCTATGGCTTCCTCTTTCAGGGTGGTGCCGTTCTTATGTGCGGTCTTGGCAACTTTGGTAGCGTTGTCATAACCAATAGTTGGGGCCAGCGCAGTGACCAGCATCAGCGATTCACGCATCAGTTTGTCGATCCGTTCACGGTTTGCTTCGATACCCACAACGCAGTTATCGGTGAATGTAACGCTGGCATCACCCAACAGTTGCATTGATTGCAAAACGTTATAGGCCATCATTGGTTTGTAGACGTTCAGTTCAAAATGACCCTGTGATCCGGCAAAACCAACAGCGGCATCGTTGCCGAAAACATGCGCGCAAACCTGCGTCAAAGCCTCYGCCTGTGTCGGGTTGACCTTGCCGGGCATGATTGAGCTGCCGGGTTCGTTTTCSGGCAGCATCAGTTCACCCARYCCACAGCGYGGRCCTGAGCCTAAGAACCGGATATCGTTGGCAATCTTGAACAGTGACACGGCGACGGTTTTCAGAGCGCCCGACATTTCTACCATCGCGTCATGGGCGGCGAGGGCTTCGAATTTATTGGGGGCGGTRACAAAGGGCAGGCCGGTAATTTCGGCCATGTTGCTGGCCACGGTTTCGCCCCAACCCGCGCGTGTATTGAGCCCGGTACCAACTGCCGTACCACCTTGTGCGAGTTCATARATATTATTCAGGGCGGTTTTTACCCGCTTGATCCCCATGGCGACCTGATGGGTATAGCCGGAAAATTCCTGCCCCAAGGTCATTGGRGTCGCGTCCATAGTATGGGTGCGGCCGATCTTGATGATGTCGCTGAATTCTTYCGYCTTGGCCTGCAGTGCAAAATGCAGTTTAGCCAGCCCCGGCAACAGYACKTTATGRGCGGTCACGGCGACCGAAATGTGCATTGCAGTTGGGAATGTATCATTGCTGGACTGGCCCATATTGCAATGATCATTGGGGTGAACCGGGTCTTTAGARCCGATCACACCACCCAGAATTTCAATGGCCCGGTTGGCGATAACTTCGTTGGCGTTCATGTTGGATTGSGTACCCGATCCGGTTTGCCAGACCACCAGTGGAAAGTTGTCATCCAACTTTCCGTTGATTACATCGCCTGCGGCCTGAATGATTGCATCTGCCAGCTTGGCGTCCAGAACGCCCGCGTCTTTGTTAGCGATTGCACAGGCCTGTTTGATCACCCCAAGGGCGCGCACGAGRGCGACCGGTTGTTTTTCCCAGCCAATCGGGAAATTKATCAGGCTGCGCTGYGTTTGYGCGCCCCAGTATTTATCAGCGGGGACATCCAGTGGGCCAAAGCTGTCGGTTTCTGTGCGGACTTTTGTCATTCCTGAAMTCCCCTGATTAAGACAAAGTCGTTGTGAACTGCCTGAGGTGAAGTTTCAACGGCTTAGCGGGAAAATACCAATACCTGCGCCGGGGGCAGGTTGCCCCAGACGAGGCCAAATCGCTTGGCCGACAGTGAGTGTTGCTCAATGATTTCTGGATGAATGGGCAGTTTTCGACCGTAGGTGAACTGAATATAGACACCATTCGGTGCAAGAACATCAAAACTGGCTCGAATTATTTCGCGCTGAATTGGCAACGGAATTGACAGGAATGGCAGGCCGCTGACAACGGCGCTTAGGTTGTTCAGACCTGCTGCGGTCATATCCTGTGCAGATTGGTTGTGAACTGAAACTTCCGGGAATTTTATCGTCAGGTGCCGGGCGAAAACCGCGTTGATCTCAAAGAGTGACAGATTTTGCGGTCTGGCACCTTTGTCCAGCAAAGCCTGAGTCATCCGACCGGTGCCGGGGCCAAGTTCAGCGATGGAACCGGTAATGTCCGGCACAGCGTCCGCCATCATCCGGGCCAATCGCCTGCTGGACGGGATCGCCGCGGAAATTTCCCGCGGGCGCAAAATCAATTGTTTCAGGAATACAGAAAGATCATTGGCCATATCAATTTGTCTTCGCTACTTGCGAAAACTGTCCAGACTTACAACTTCTGCGTCTTCATGTGGGCCTTTTTCTGTTGCATCACTGTCTTCAGGCTTTGGTGTTGAATTAGAAGCGGTTTCATCCAGYTGTACCAGGTTTTCATCGTCATCAGTTTCCTGGGTTTCAAAACGCAGTCCGAATTCCACCGATGGGTCAACGAAAGTTTTCAGAGCATCAAACGGAACGTAGAGAGGTTCCGGATTATCGCCAAAATTCAGCGTGATAGCAAAACCGATATCCGTCACSACCAGATTGTCGAACCAGTGTTGAACCACGATAGTCATTTCTTCCGGGTAGCGATCMGACAGCCAGTCAGCAATTTCGACGTCGGGGTGGGTCGTGTCAAAGGTAATGAAAAAATGATGCTCACCCGGCAGGCCGTCCGCGGCGATGCCTTCCAGAACTTCCTGTATCAGGCTCCGCATGGCGCGGTGCATAAGATTTCCGTAATCGATAGCGTCGGTCATGGCAGATCCAGTTGGCGTCTTCGAATTCACCATAAGGGAATTCATGGTGAAAGGAAGGGTGAGATCCATAAATTCAGCAATCTGGCGAGTGTTCGAATATGTACTCCAAATTTTGGAATTAATTGCAGGCTTCTGYTACCAGCAGYACACAGACTGCGCCTTGCGCGGCCAGACGCACGGTTTTAGTTTCAGCAGTCTCGCACTTTGTTTGCTGTAAGAGCCGTAGCAGGAGCGTTGTTGTCATTTACAAATAGTTTTTGTGTATCAATTACCGTGATAAACCGCAGAAATTATGCRAAATCCTTTAGKCGTTCGTCGATCTTGTTTCAACACCACGATCCCAAAAAGAAGTGTGTTTGACAACGTTTTTAGAATTTTCTTCCCAAAAATCACAAATTCATATATGTAAAGATCATAGGCTATCGCTGCTGACGGCATACACAACGAATATTCGGGACTACCGATTGTTCGTAAGTAGTTTGGTGGCGGATACGTAAAATATCGGGGAGGGATATCATGAAAAAATCGACAGTCCGCTTTGCAGCGGGATTGGCARCACTGGCTTTACTTGCAACYGAAWCGAGTGCGACAGAAGGCTATTTCGCGCTGGGGTATGGTGCAACACAAAGAGGCCAGGGTGGCGCAGGCGTTGCGCAATCCACTGACGCCATGTCGGCGACAGTAAACCCGGCAAGTGTTGCAGATGTTGGTCGTCAACTGCAATTGGGATTAGAATTTTTCTCTCCCGACAGAGGATATGATGCTACGGGAACATTTTTCGTTCCATCAGGCGCTGTACGAAGTGACGCAAATCTCTTTTTGGTGCCAAATTTTGCCTATAACATGCCACTGAATAATGGTGCGGTGTTGAACTTTGCGATGTATGGCAACGGCGGAATGAACACAACTTACCCGGACGGACTGGGGGGGTGTGGCTCAGTATATTGCGGCGGGCCTGCCGGTGTTGATCTAAGTCARCTATTCATATCAGCGACCTATGCAAATCGGGCTGGCAATCTGTCCTACGGTATATCGCCAACTCTGGCGGTTCAGGCGTTCAGCGCTACCGGTCTTGTAGCATTTAGCGGCATTTCAGCCGACCCGGCCAATCTGAGCGATAACGGTATGGATTGGTCTTACGGTGTTGGGCTGCGCGCCGGTGTGCAATACGATGTCTCATCAACGATGCGGGTAGGTTTTTCTGGCCAAACCAAAATCAACATGTCCGAATTTGATAAGTATTCTGGTCTGTTTGCCGACGGTGGTGATTTTGATATCCCGGCAACAGTGACCGCTGGTGTGGCCTGGGATGCGCGCCCGGATTTAACGATTATGGCTGATATTCAGCATATTTTTTATACKGGTGTTGGCGCAATATCAAACGCCGTTGACGCCGGGGCACTGGGCGCACCMGGTGGTGCMGGWTTTGGCTGGGACGACGTCACGGTTTTGAAACTGGGGGCCGAATGGCGCAAGAATGATACAATCACCTGGCGCGCTGGCTATGCTTATGCAACAAACCCGATCGGACCAGAAGATGTTACGTTAAACATCTTGGCGCCCGGACTGGTCCAGCATCACTTTACCTTTGGCGGAACATACAAGGTAAACCAGCGCGACTCACTGGACTTTGCCTTAATCTATGTGGCTCCTAATTCCGTTACCGGTGCGGAAACCACACCCGCTGGTCCCACACCTGGAACGATTGAGATAGACATGAAGCAATTCGCGGCAACGATTGGTTGGACCCGGAACTTTTAAATCGAATTTTGCCGGCTWGCTTTGACATCAGTTAAAAGATGTCGGGCGGGCNSNSRAAARNWGGGGGAATTAAGTGCAGGCTTCTGTTGCCAGGTGCCTGCGAACCCCGCCTTACGCGGCTAGGCGCAAGGGCTTAGTTTTCAGCAAACTCGTACTGCTTACGCAGCAAGAGCCATAGCTGGAGCTTTGTTGTCATTTGCAACTAGCTTTTATGTACCGATAACGGTGGTAACTCACCGAAACAAAGCAAACCCCTTTAGACGTTCGTCGATCCTGTTTCGACCCCATGATCCCCAAATGAGGGATGTTTGGTGGAGTCGCCGGGTACCGCCCCCGGGTCCGATCCGCTTATTACGAGCGCGTTTATGTCCATAGTCCCCGAAGAGACATCTGGAATATAGGCGGTGCGGGGCGTTGGTTCAAGCGTTAGCTTTGATTAGTGGGTTGCGCACCCTGACGGGYGCGCGGTGCCTGCGGCGCGAGTATTTTTGAACAGAAGAAGCTTACGGAGCGTTCCTGGAGGTTAACTGTTTGACAATTGATTTTGTCAGGCAGAACAATGTGTGCATGTTAACTGAACAAGTATTCAATTCGTAAGGGTTATGTCGGAGCGCAGCATCAATATATTGCCAATGCGGGCTGTTATGTGGCTTGGGTTCTACGGTCTGGTTCTGCTGGCCTGGTGGGCGATWTAYAGCATGGCCCGCGGAGATGGCTACATTTGCGGTCCTGATACGGTTCGATTGCTGCCTTTGGGTGGGTTCTGGGTGCTGTATTCTATGTGGTCGGTGATGATGGCGGCGATGATGTTGCCCACAATTGTTCCAACACTGCGTACTTATGATGAATTACCGGTGCGCGCGGGCGCGGGTTCAGAGGGCTGGTTTGGCATAGTTGTCGGCTATGGGATGGTCTGGATTATCGGGGCAGGAGTATTTKCCGGGTTACAGGTTGTAGCGCTGAACAATGGTATTGTTGATATGACGGGGGTTGTTACATCCGTCTGGTTGGCGGTAGCGTTGTTTTTGCTGGCGGGGCTTTGGCAGTTCAGCCGCACCAAAGAGGTCTGTCAGGACGCCTGCCTGTCACCGATGCAATTTTTCATGACCCGTTGGAAGCCGGGCTTTGTCGGCGGTGTTCGCATGGGGCGCGAGATTGGCGTTGCGTGTGTCGGATGCTGTTGGGCAATCATGGCGCTGGCCTTTGTTGGTGGCGTGATGAGCCTGCTTTGGATGGGACTGGCGACGGCGTTTATGGTGTTGGAAAAGTTACCGGAAATTGGTCAACATACCCGACGCCCTGCTGGGGTGGCGTTGATTGCTATGGGCGGGTTTGTGGCGTTTCGTGCAATTGGGATAATTTAGGAGAGTATGATGGGAAAAGTTGAGAATACTGAACATCCGATGCGCCGTGTTCAAAACCCGACCGACTGGTCGATTAAAGGTGAGCTGTTTYTGAATTGTAATTGTACAGTGTTTTGCCCCTGTGTTGTTTCCCTTGGCCAGCACCCGCCAACCCATGGATATTGCCAGACCTGGATGGCCATCGCGATTGATGAAGGGCATTTYGAAGGGGAAGACCTTAGCGGTCTGAATGTCGGGCTACTGGTTGATATTCCCGGTAAGATGAGCGAAGGCAACTGGAAGGTCGCCGTATATGTAGATGATAAGGCAAGCGATATTGCCTACGAGGGTTTGTTAAAAATCCTGTCGGGTGCGGCTGGCGGAACCACGGGATTGTTCACGATGCTGGTGTCTGAGATCATCGGGRCCGAGCGTGAAAAGGTTGAGATCAYCCGCGAAGSTAACAGGCGTTCCATTACGGTAGGTCGTAAAATACAGGGTGAGATTGAAATGYTWGCCGGGGCAGACCCAAGCCAGCCGGTGGTGATGACCAACACACAATATTGGATGGGCGCGAATGTGATTGCGGCGCGTGGACTACGCAGCCGGGTGCGTGATTATGGCCGGGTCTGGGATTTATCGGGGAAATCGGCCGAGATTTGTGCGATTGACTGGAGTGGAAAGGCCAAATGATCAACGCAGATTATTGCCAGACCATGGCGCGGTATAACCGCTGGCAAAACCGGAGCCTGTATCGGGAGGCGGATGGGATTAGCGAGTCCGAAAGGCAACTGGACCGTGGCGCGTTTTTTGGGTCAATCCAGCAAACTCTTAGCCATATCCTGTGGGGTGACACTATGTGGATGTCTCGGTTTGATGGCTGGACGCCGCCGGATGTACAGATAAGCGAAAAAGGCCGGTTCACGGTCAATTGGGATGACCTGAAGGCGATGCGCTATGAAGCTGACGCAAAAATCGCGGATTGGGCCGGGCGGATCAGCGACGATGAATTAGGCAGTGATTTTTCTTGGCAATCAAGTTTCGAAAAGACCGATATGATCCACCCTTATGGCTTGCTGGTGGTGCATGTTTTTAATCACCAGACCCACCATCGAGGGCAGGTCCATGCTATGCTGACAGCTGCGGGTGCCAAACCCGATCCAACCGACTTGCCCTTCATGCCAGACGAATTCTAGGAGAAGAAAATGTTCAAAGCACTGCTTGTTGAGAAAGACGAAAACGATGGTTTTGTAGCRTCGGTWCAGGAACTGGATGACGGTCGYTTGCCTGAAGGCAATATTACTGTTGCAGTGGAATATTCCACGGTAAACTATAAAGATGGCCTGTTYATGGGCGGRCCGGGTGGTCGCYTGCAGGTGACRCCSCATATTCCGGGGATWGATTTTGCCGGGACAGTCACAGAGTCWAGCGATGCGCGCTACAAGACCGGCGATCAGGTTGTGCTGACGGGCTGGCGCGTTGGTGAGACCCACTGGGGTGGATTTGCRCAAAAGGCGCGGGTGAAYGCCGACTGGTTGGTGCCGCTACCCAAAGGCTTAACAACGCGGCAAGCGATGGCGGTCGGAACGGCCGGATTTACGGCGATGCTGGCGGTTATGGCACTGGAAGATCACGGGCTGAAACCCGGGCAGGGCCCGGTGTTGGTGACAGGGGCTGCGGGGGGCGTGGGGTCGGTCGCGACGGCTATATTGGCAAACCTTGGTTATGAAGTGGCGGCTGTAACCGGGCGACCGGAGGCGGCGGAGTACCTGAAAAGCCTCGGGGCCAGCCAGATTGTKGCRCGCGAAGATATYAAYGAARYSWCCAARCGCCCNCTKGRASGMNGARACMTGGGCMGGMTGYRTYGAKGCCGTRGGTGGCGAKATGYTGGCRCGKGTKCTKGGGCAAATGAAATAYGGSRCYTCRGTGGCSRNCNNTGKGSNGSCTNGSGGGCGNCRNGSGCTNGCCSRCSAMKGTRATSCCRTTTWTKCTGCGCGGGGTWAAYYTGCTKGGSATYGAWAGTGTSATGCAACCCTATGAAAACCGCCTGCGCGCCTGGGCACGGATTGCGTCAGATCTGCCGATGGATAAACTGGAAGCGATGGTGCAACCAGCGATACTGGCCGATCTGCCAAAGCTGGGCAGCGACATTATCAAGGGTAAAGTTAAAGGCAGGGTWGTTGTTGATGTGAATGGGTAATGCCCTTCTTCCTGTTTTAAATACTCCTGTGCTRAGCMGATCCCGAACGACCAAAGGGGGAGAGTAGTGTTGTCGCGCCGAATGGYGCGTCAATTTGGTTTTACTAGGCTTGACGCTGCCTGGAAATCAAGAAACTGTGCCGATTATGAACCTTGATCTTGACTATGTCCGGGCGCAATTCCCGGCSTTCGCCGARCCTTCCCTGAAAGGGCAGGCTTTTTTTGAAAACGCCGGTGGCTCTTATGCCTGCGGGCCAGTGATTGATCGCCTGACACGCTATTATCGCGAACGMAAAGTGCAGCCCTATTCGGCCTATGATGCCAGCCGGGTGGCGGGTGAAGAAATGGACAGCGCGCGTATTCGTCTGGCGGCGATGCTGGGGGTTGCAACTGACGAGCTGAGCTTTGGGCCGTCAACCACGCAAAACACCTATGTTCTGGCGCAGGCWTTYGCCGARCATCTGGATGAGGGTGAYGTRATYATYGTYACCAATCAGGACCAYGARGCGAATTCRGGSCCWTGGCGGCGTTTGGCTGAYCGGGGTTTRGAAATWCGTGAATGGCAGATTGATCCGGAAACCGGGCATYTGGRYATYGARACACTYGAACGGTTGCTGGATGAACGGGTGAAACTGGTGGTGTTTCCTCATTGTTCAAACATCGTGGCAGAGATCAATGATGTGAAGGCGATCACCGACATGGTTCACGCCGCAGGGGCTGTTGTCTGCGTTGACGGAGTTTCCTACGCGCCGCATGGCTTCCCGAATATCGGAAATCTCGGCGCGGATATTTATCTGTTTTCAGCCTATAAAACCTATGGTCCTCATCAGGGGATCATGGTGATCCGGCGTGATTTAGGGATGGCTTTGCCCAATCAGGGGCATTGGTTTAATGCGGATACGCTTTATCAACGGTTCACCCCGGCGGGGCCAGACCATGCGCAGGTGGCGGCCTGCGCGGGGATGGCGGACTATTACGACATGCTTTATGCGCATCATTTCAGCCACCACGGTGAGCCAGCCGAACGCGCCGGCGCAGTGCATGACCTGATGCGCGCCCATGAAACCGAATTATTACAACCGTTGCTGGATTATCTGGTTGAGCGAAATTCAGCACGCCTGATTGGGCCCGCGCGCGCAAAAAACCGCGCACCCACGGTGACGATTGATCTAAAGGATCGTGGCGAGGATGTTGCAGCGGCGCTGGCACCCCATGGGATCATGGCAGGGGGCGGTGATTTTTAYGGATCGCGCCCGCTGGAGGCSATGGGAATTGATCTGAAAAAAGGCGTGCTGAGGTTGAGTTTCACCCATTACACTTCAAAAGATGAAGTCGATCACCTGATCCGGGCATTGGATCACGTGATTTAGAGGGTGCACCCGATATGCGGCTTGTTTACGTCGCCTGTGGACAAAATTTCTTGGCTATTGCGTCGCAAAGCATCTGCGGCGAAAATACGTGCAATTATTCGTCGCTATGAAAGGTTAGCCTGAATATGCCTACCGCTTCCAAAGTTGTTGCAGGGTTGTTTTTTGCAGCTCTTGCTTATCTTGTCGGTGATCTGGTGAAACCGTTGTTACCGGAAGGTACACGCGTCGGGTTGTTGAATACTACTTTGGCAGTTGTCGGGTTTCTGAGCGGCTGGCGGATGTCCGGGGGGCGCGCTGGTTTTGGGACGCGGGCCGGATTTGGATACGGGATGACAACYGCAGTGATGATTGTWTTTTGGGGCATATTYCTGTTTTCSGGCCAYAAGGCGCTRCAATATTCRCTGGACCGGCGCTTTGACGGGCCGATTGAAGCGATWCAGGCAATGATCAAATTTGGGATTGAATTCGTGGTATTGCTTGGGACRCCAACCATWTTGGGCACATTGGTTRTAGGTGGGCTGTTTGGCGGCTGGCTGACGGAATGGATCGCGAAACGCTGGTCCTGAGTATGGTTGATAAGAAATCKCCCGGACTGGCTAGCGGTGAAGTTCGCGCACAGGTGCGAACGGTTGAAGTACGGGAACCTTATCGGAATTATTTCAGCATTCAGGAGCATGATGTAGCTATCCCGCGTTTTGACGGCGGGTTTAGTGATGTGGTGACACGGGCGGTTTTTGTCAGTGGCGACGCGGTTTGTGTGCTGCCGTATGATCCGGTTCTTGATCGGGTGATGGTGATTGAACAATATCGGTTTGGCCCGCATGTACGCGGTGACACGCAACCCTGGAAACTTGAAGCGATTGCAGGGCGGATAGATCCCGGTGAAACACCAGGGCAGACAGCAATGCGCGAAATGGTTGAAGAAACCGGGCTGCATCTGCGTGAACTGATCAAGGCACCCAGTTACTATCCGGCGCCGGGSGCAGTGGCCGAGTACATGTATTCGTTTATCGGGCTGGTGGACCTGCCAGATGACGCCGCAGGTATCGGCGGGCTTGAGGTGGAAGCAG
>NVTR01000019.1:5914-43732 GCA_002732955.1 Marinosulfonomonas sp. | reverse complement strand
TCCTTGGCTTCGTCCTCAGAATACCCGATCCCCGTCCAGCGCGCCAACAACCGCGATCTCAACAATGCTTCCGGCGCTTGCAGCATGACCGTTACATCAAAGTATTGCCGCAGACCGCCCCAGGGCGGCGGTGTCATCAGCAGATAATTCCCCTCAACCAATACAATCCTAACGGACCCGGAAATCATTCTCGCCCCGGCGCGCGCTATCTCAATTCCCCGATCAAACACCGGCACTGCGATTCCATGCTCATCATTGGCCTGCAACCGCGCCAACATCGAACGCAAGCCGCCAACATCGAACGTATGCGGCGCGCCCTTTCGCGCCCGCCAGCCATTGGCATTCAGATAGATGTCATCAAAATGGAACCCGTCCATTGGTAAAATTTCACATGTTCCGTCTGCGGTTAAATTGATCCGGTCACGCAGCGCCTCACTAAATGTTGACTTCCCCACACCCGGTGGCCCGGCAATTGCAACAATCCCGCGCGCGGTATGAAACCTGGCGATCAACAGTTCGGCCAGACGATTAAGATCAATTTCCTCAGGCAAATTCATCACCCATTCCAATTCTTGAGCTATCCAGCAGTGTCAGGATTTCGCAACGATTTTCAACCCGGCTGTTGCTGTGGTTTTCCTGCATGATTGGCTTTGTCTTTTCCATGTTGGATGTTAACCCTCCCTCCGCTATATTGGAGGCTTGACGTTCGGGAGACATGCACAATGACAGACAGGGCCGAGATCACATCCCGCCTGGCGGGGCGGCTAAAAGAAGAGCGGGCTGCAAAGGGTCTAAGTCTGGATGCACTTGCCAAACTATCGGGTGTGTCGCGCTCTATGCTGTCGCAGATTGAGCGCGGTGAARGCAGCCCGACGGTGGCAAGCCTGTGGAACCTCACCCGCGCCCTGAATGTGGATTTCTCGGCACTTCTGGATGAAGAGACAGAACCCCTGCACCCAATACGAGAGATCGTTTCTGCCGACCAGACCCCGGTGATCCGCAACCGAGCGGCAGGATGCGARGTTCGYATTCTCAGCGCACCCGAAGAGGTAGGTGGCCACGAAGTCTATGACATCCGGTTTGAGGCCGGCGCCGCGCTGGAAAGCACAGCGCACAAGAAGGGTTGTGTCGAACATCTGACGGTGTTGGACGGCGCATTGACGGTTGTTTCCGACGGCGAGGAAGCAGTGGTTTCATCTGGTGATACGGTGCGCTACGCGGCCGATGTGGAACACGCGATCCGGGCGCAGAAATCTGCACGGGCATTTCTGATCGTGCAAAACGCCTGATTTCCGATTTAACGGCTGYATTCCGTTATATTGACATTGCCGTTCCTAACGGGTACCTTTCGGCCAAACCGGAGGGCGCTATGGCTGAGAAATTCCTGAACCACATTTCCGCGACACTGGATGCAATTGAAGCCGAAGGGCTTTACAAGCGCGAGCGCCTGATCACCTCGGCCCAATCGGGGCAGATCACGGTGGAGCTTTCCGATCACAGCACGCGCGAAGTGATCAATCTTTGCGCCAACAATTATCTTGGTCTTGCCAACAATCCCCGGCTGATCGCAGCCGCCAAGAATGCGATGGAYGATCACGGTTACGGCATGGCTTCGGTACGTTTCATTTGCGGAACACAAGACCTGCACCGCGAACTTGAAAACGCGCTTGCYAAGTTTCTKGGYAAAGATGACGCAATCCTGTTTGCMGCCTGTTTTGACGCSAATGGCGGGYTGTTTGARCCKYTNTTWGGGGCCNGARGATGCAATTATTTCCGATAGCCTGAACCACGCKTCAATCATTGACGGCATCCGTCTGTGTAAGGCTGCGCGCTATCGCTACGCCAATTCGGATATGGWWGACCTTGAGGCMAAGYTRMAAGMSGCGCARAARAACGGTGCGCGGTTCATCATGATCGCCACYGACGGKGTGTTTTCAATGGAYGGSTAYCTGGCGAACYTGCCGGGGRTCACCRARCTGGCYMAGAAATATGRYGCCATGGTGATGGTCGATGATTGYCACGCCACKGGATTYATGGGSCCMAARGGRCAAGGYACGCCWGCACATCACGGGGTTGAGGTGGACATCCTTACYGGKACWYTGGGCAAGGCGCTKGGYGGTGCRATYGGCGGYTATATTGCCGGGCCACAGCCRGTGATTGACCTGYTGCGCCAGCGCGCCCGRCCCTATCTGTTTTCGAATTCGCTGCCCCCGGCAGTGGTTGCCGCCGGGCTAGAGGCCTTGACGCTGGTCCAGAATGGCGACGATTTGCGACAGCGACTGTTTGACAATTCCAACTATTGGCGCACGGGGCTAGAGGATCTGGGCTTTGATCTGCTTCCCGGCGAACATCCGATTATCCCGGTGATGCTGGGTGATGCGCGGCTGTCGCAAGATATGGCGAACCGGCTTTATGAACTTGGGGTCTATGTCGCCGGGTTCTTCTTTCCTGTCGTGCCCAAAGGAAAAGCCCGCATTCGCACGCAAATGAATGCAGCCCTGACACGGGATGATCTGGACAAAGCCCTTGGCGCATTTGCGACAGCAGGTCGCGAACTGGGAGTGATAAAATGAACGGTACAATGAAGTGTCTGGTAAAAGCCAAGGCGCAAGAAGGCCTGTGGATGGAGGAACGCCCAATCCCCMAGATTGGCCCGGATGACGTTCTGATTAAGGTCAAAAAGACCGGCATATGCGGCACCGATGTACATATCTGGAACTGGGATGTCTGGTCACAAAAGACTGTGCCGGTTGGACTGATAACAGGGCACGAGTTTGCCGGCGAAATCGTCGAGATGGGAAGCAATGTTGATGACCTGAGTATTGGTCAGCGTTGCACGGGCGAAGGCCACCTGATYGGCAAACATTCGCGCCAGAGCCGATCAGGCAAGTTCCATCTGGACCCGGAAACTAAGGGCATTGGTGTAAATGTTGATGGCGCATTCGCTGAATACCTGGCGCTTCCAGCTTTCAACGTGGTGCCGTTACCCGATGTTATTCCGGATGAAATCGGTGCCATTCTGGACCCGCTTGGTAATGCGGTTCATACTGCACTTTCGTTTAACATGGTGGGCGAGGACGTGTTGATCACCGGCGCTGGCCCGATAGGAATYATGGCCGCCGCTGTCGCCCAGCATGTGGGCGCGCGTCATGTGGTGATTACCGATGTCAGCCAGGCGCGTCTCGATCTTGCCGCCCATGTGACCGATGTAATTCCAGTGAATGTCACCACGACCGACCTGCACGGGGTGATCGAGGGCCTTGGCATGAAGCAAGGCTTTGACGTGGGGCTGGAAATGTCTGGAAATTCRGCGGCATTCGATCAGATGGTTGGCGAGATGGTYATGGGTGGACGCATCGCCATGCTGGGCATTCCGCCARGCAAATCACAGGTAGACTGGAGCAGCATCGTCTTTAAGGCACTGACTATAAAAGGCGTCTATGGCCGGGAAATATTCGAGACATGGTACAAGATGATCGCGATGCTTGAAGACGGGTTGGATATAAACCGTATCGTCACCCATCGCTATGCGGTGGATGACTTTGAACAGGGGTTCGCTACGATGCTCTCGGGCAACTCAGGCAAGGTTGTGCTGGACTGGACCGGTTGAACAATAGAATTGCCTCTGACGGATTTAGGCCGACGGAACGATCTGAAAATCAGTGCGGTTACGTTTGAAAATTACAACGTGCGCGAAGAAACCGATTTGAACGGTGGCTGTGATGCGGTGGCCGGCGACAGGTCGTCGATGGCTGGCAACATCCCGGTGGCAAAAKATCCCGGGCCCAGGCCGTTTACGAAACAATCTCGCATTSGTCTGACCCTACCCGAAACCCACTGCGATAATATTAGAACCTCGCCGGGACCGTCTGGTCAATTCAGGCGACGGTCGCCTCGTAGCCGCCAGCCTTCAGTGCWTCAACCAGAGCCGCATCAGTAACAGCGCTTTGGATGCTGACGGTGCGGTTTTCCAGATCAACGTCTACACTGGCTGCTGCATCAACGCTGGCTACGGCTTTCTCTACGGAAGCCTTACAGTGGCCACAGGTCATTCCAGGTACATTCAGTTTGGTCATCACGTTTCTCCTTTTACAATTCGCTTCCGCCCTTAAAATATCCCGCGTGGGAAGGTCAAGAAAGATATTTTGATTATTTTTTTTAATGATCCTTGACCCTCCACTTACTGGAACCCCTATCCGTGCATGTGAATCACAGAGTTATTGGTTGAGTTAAATGCAAGCTTCAAACACCACTTCAATTCAAATCGAAGGCATGACYTGTGCCTCATGTGTCGGTCGGGTTGAAAAAGCCCTTGCAGCCATACCGGGTGTCACAAGTGCCTCGGTAAATCTGGCAACCGAAACCGCTCAGGTGAAATATGACGACACTGTTGACACCTCGGTTCTGACCCAGACCCTGGGCGAAGTCGGCTATCCGGCGGTGGTTGAAGAAGTGACGCTGGAAATCGAATCGATGACCTGTGCATCCTGTGTGGGGCGGGTTGAAAAGGCATTGAAAGCCGGAAGCGGTGTATTGGAGGCCTCGGTCAATCTGGCGACCGAAACCGCGCTGGTGCGCTACGCCGCCGGGGCGATCAGCCCGTCCGAGATTGCGGCTCTGGCCAGCAATGCCGGCTATAACGCCAAGGCAAAATCGGCTGACCGCACGGACAAGGCTGACCGCAAGGCGGCGGAAATAAAATGGCTTGGGCAGATGACCTTGCTGGCRGTTATATTCGCCTTTCCGGTTCTGGTKCTGGAAATGGGCAGCCATTTCATYCCGGCCATGAAGATTTATGTGGCTGAGGTGATTGGCGTTCAAAACAGCCGCCTGATCCAGTTTGTGCTGACCACGGTTGTACTGCTTGGGCCGGGTTTGCGGTTTTACACCAAGGGTTTTCCGGCGCTGTTCAAGGGCGCGCCTGATATGAATTCGCTGGTRGCTCTGGGCACRTCTGCGGCYTACGGRTTTTCGCTGGTGGCGACATTTGCGCCGGGCTGGCTGCCAGCCGGRACGGTGAACGTCTATTTCGAAGCCGCCGCCGTGATTGTCGTACTGATCCTGCTTGGGCGCTTTCTGGAGGCCCGCGCCAAGGGTCGCACCGGGGAAGCAATCCGCAAACTTGTCGGCTTGCAGGCTAAGACCGCGCGGGTTGAACGGGATGGCGAAGTTATCGAGCTGGCCATTGAGGAAATTGTTCCGGGCGACACCATTCATGTGCGCCCCGGTGAAAAGATCGCGGTGGACGGTGAGGTGCTGACCGGCGCGTCCTATGTTGACGAAAGCATGATCACCGGCGAGCCTATTCCGGTTGAAAAGACCGAAGGTACCGGTGTGGTTGGCAGCACGGTGAACGGCACCGGGGCGCTGACATTTCGTGCCACCAAAGTCGGCGACGACACCATGCTGGCGCAGATCATCAAGATGGTTGAACAGGCGCAGGGYGCAAAACTGCCAATYCAGGGTCTGGTGGAYAAAATCACKGCYGTRTTCGTGCCGATTGTGATGGSKGTWGCRACGCTGACGGTTCTGGTCTGGMTGGTATTCGGGCCTGATCCCGCACTTGGTCTGGCACTGGTGGCCGGTGTATCGGTGCTGATCATCGCCTGCCCCTGCGCCATGGGTCTGGCAACGCCCACTTCGATCATGGTGGGCACCGGGCGAGCKGCYGAAATGGGKGTGCTGTTTCGCAAGGGCGACGCGCTGCAAMTRCTTCAGGAAACCACGATYGTKGCGGTSGACAAGACCGGCACCCTGACCGAGGGCCGACCCGCACTGACCGATCTTATCGTCGCAGACGGRTTTGACAGTGACGAAGTGCTGCAACTGGTGGCCGCTGTCGAAGTGACATCCGAGCACCCGATTGCCGAGGCGATTGTCAARGCCGCCAAGGCCAAGGGCATGACSYTGGCAAAGGTTGAAGATTTCAYCTCGATCACCGGCTACGGGGTTCAGGCCAAGGTTGACGGCAAGACCCTTTTGATTGGTGCTGATCGTCTTATGGCGCGCGAAGGTGTCGAGTTGGGATCACTTGAAAATGAGGGCGACGCCCTTGGCAAGAARGGCAAATCGCCGCTTTACGCCGCCATTGACGGCAAGGCGGCGGCGGTGATCGCCGTGGCCGATCCGATCAAGGCCAGCACCCCGTCGGCGATTGCGGCGCTACATGATCTGGGCCTCAAGGTCGCGATGATCACCGGCGACAACCAAGGCACAGCCGACGCCATCGCGCGYGAACTTGGCATCGACCACGTGGTGGCCGAGGTTCTGCCCGAGGGCAAGGTTGCCACGCTTGAGGCGCTGCGTACGGACGGACAGAAACTGGCATTCGTCGGCGACGGGATCAACGACGCGCCCGCGCTGGCGGTGGCCGATGTCGGCATCGCAATCGGRACCGGCACCGACATTGCCATCGAGGCGGCTGACGTGGTGCTGATGTCTGGCGATCTGCGCGGCGTGGTCAACGCRTTYGCRGTCAGCCAGCGCACCATGACTAACATCAAGCAAAACCTGTTCTGGGCATTTGGCTACAATGTACTGCTGATCCCGGTTGCCGCAGGCGTCTTGTACCCGTTCAGCGGGGTTATGCTGTCGCCGGTACTTGCGGCGGGCGCCATGGCCCTGTCCAGCGTGTTCGTACTGACCAATGCACTGCGCTTGCGTTGGGTGAAACCTGCGATGCAGGAAACCGATGCGCTCTCAGCCGGGTCTGACACTGCTCTAAAAGTTGCTGCTGCCGAATGAGAAGGGAAATTCGATGAACATTGGTAATGTATCCAATCTGTCCGGTCTTCCGGTGAAAACCATCCGCTATTATGAGGACATCGGGCTGGTCAGCCCGCTGCGTGACAGCAACGGCTACCGGGCGTTTCGCGAAAAAGAGCTGCACAAGCTGGCATTCCTTGGCCGCGCCCGCTCACTGGGGTTTACCATCGAAGACTGCCGCGCGCTGCTGGCACTGTATGACGACGAAACCCGCGCCAGCGCCGATGTGAAAAGCATAGCCAATGAGCATCTTGAGCAGATCGAAACCAAGATCTCTGGCCTCGAGGCCATGCGCGACACGCTTTCGCATTTAATTCACGAATGTGCCGGCGACCACCGGCCTGACTGCCCGATCCTTAAGGATCTTGGCGCGTTCAAAAACTAAGGGGAAGGTGGCCAGATGTCAGAGCATCATATTCAAATTGGTTGCTGTCATTCTCGGCAAACGCCACTCGACAAATACACACCATTACCGACGTCTCGCGGGTACGGATATGTCTGAAAACCTATTCAGCCAGATCCAAGCTTGCCGTCAGATTGTGGCCTCTGCCACACAAAACTTCCTTGGCATCAATGATTGCAGTCGCTGCCCGCGAGACGTCATTGATTACCAGGGCAACATAAAATGGGAGGATACKAAGTGAATWCAATTCAWAGACKACCGCAAAAGAGGACATTCAGTCCGGCAAGCGGCATACTAAATTCGGCCAAGGCGCTGATGATCGCGGCGACAGTCACGGTCACTATGGGCTCTGGCATGGCGTTTGCCGCGTCACACGCRCGTCCGGAGCTGAAAATTGCGATGCCATCGACCTGGGCATCACATGGCCCGACGGTRAATTCCAACTTTGGTGCACGGGTTGCGTATTCGATTTACGACACGCTCGTGTGGCGTAACTATCGGTCCAACGATGACGGCAGCGGGTCCGAACTTGTCCCCGGTCTGGCAACTTCKTGGGAGCAGGTTTCGCCAACTGAATGGGACTTTACCATTCGTCAGGGTGTCAAATTCCACGACGGCACAACCATGACAACTGGTGACGTGGCCTTTTCGATCAACAACACCTACGGTGACGGCGAAGAGCCGTTTGCAGCGTCAGGCACGATTGCCAGCGTAGTCGCGGTTGATGACAAAACCGTTCGCATCACCACCAAGAACCCYGATCCGGCATTGCTGGCACGGATGGCGACAGTGATGGGCCAGATCTATCCACAGGCCTATTACGAGAGTGTTGGTAAAGAAGAATTCGGCCGGGTTCCGATTGGAACTGGTCCGTATAAATGGGCTGGCCGGGTTGCCGGTGAATCCGTTACGCTGACATCCAATGATGACTACTGGGGTGAAACACCGCCCTTAAGCAGCATCAAGTTCGTTGAGGTTCCCGAAGTTTCGTCGCGTATTGCTGGTCTTATCACCGGCGAATATGACATCGTAACTTCGTTGCCGCCCGATCAGACTCGTCCGATCGACAATGACGATGCCACCGAGATCCGTGCCGTTTCTGTTGAAAACGTGCATATGATCACCTTCCGTCAGTATAAGGAAGACCGCCCACAAGCGGACAAGCGTATCCGTAAAGCCATGGCTCTTTCTTTGGACCGGGCGCTGCTTGCCGACAAATTGTGGAACGGGCTGACTGTAGCCGGTACTTACGACTTTGCCGGGTACGGCGATTATGCGCTGCCTGATCGTGGTGCATTGCCGTTCGACCCBGAAGAGGCAAAACGCCTGTTGGCCGAAGCCGGATACGACGGTGAGGAAATCACCATCAGGATCGTAAGCGGGTACTACACCAACATGACCCGCGCCATGGAAGTTGGCGTCGAGATGTGGAAAAAGGTTGGCCTTAACGTCAAGCTCGACATCATCGAGAACTGGGGCCAGATGGGTCAGGAAGGCGACGCTTATAACGCCTCTGACAACATGTGGATGACTGATCCCGGTGGCGGCATGTGGTTCAGCTGGGGCCGTGAAGGTGGCCACCGTCTGAAGGACTGGGGCGGAACACCACCGGCTGAGTTCGCAGCACTTGGTACCGCAATTGAGCAGGGTTCGGACTTTGACACCCGTCAAAAGGCCTATGGCGATCTCCTGGACCTGTGGGACGAYCTGGTTCCTGCGATCCTGCTGTATCGCCCTGTAGAAGCCTACGGTGTGCGCAAAGACCTGGACTGGACGCCATACACGTTCTTCTACATGGACTTTCGCGCCAACAACGTAGCTGACAACGGCTAAACCTTGTTGACCTGAACAAACGGGTGGGCCGCAAAACAATTCTGCGGCCCACCTGATCTCTGATCCAGAATAAAATAGTCAGGCGAGCAAAAATTGACCCGATATGTCCTTATAAAAATGCTGCGCAGCGTCTTCACATTGTGGATCGTCGTGTCGGCTGTTTTCCTGGTCCTGCGGGCCTCTGGCGACCCGCTYTACAGTGTATTTTCCCTTGGCACACCCGAAGCGACACTTGATGTATTCCGGGCCAAATGGGGCATCGACAAATCGATTTTCGAACAATACGTGATTTAYCTTGGTGACATCCTGCGCGGYGATTTCGGCACGTCTTTCTTTGACGGCCAGTCAGCCTGGGATCTGGTCACCGAACGRCTGCCSAAAACCTTGCTGCTGGGCGGCACCACCTTTGTCATCAGTGTGATCGCCGGTGTCTCGCTTGGGGCGATTGCCGCCCTGAAACGCGGCACCATGTGGGACCGGGGCATCATGACGGCGGCGGTGGCGTCGTTTTCCATGCCCAGCTATTTTCTGGCGCTGCTCTTGATCCTGTTCTTTTCGCTTAAAATGCGCTGGCTGCCAACTGCCGGGGCGGACACATGGAAACATCTGATCCTGCCCGCAACCACCCTTGGCCTGACCCTGTCGGGCAGCATCGCGCGCTTTACCCGCTCGGCKATGCTTGAGGTTTTGCGCCAGTCCTACATGCGCACCGCGCGCGCCAAAGGGGCGCCGAGATGGCGCCAGATTGCCTGGCACGCCCTGCCCAATGCCGCCATTCCGACGGTTACCGTCATCGGCTTTCAGCTTGGCTGGCTGATCGGTGGATCGGTGGTTATTGAAACCGTGTTTGCCTGGCCGGGGGCCGGGCGATTATTCATCACCTCGGTTGGGGTGCGGGACTTTGCGGTGGTGCAGTTATTTATCCTGATGGTGGCCTCGACRGTTATCATGGCRAACCTGCTGGTCGATATATTGTACGGTTTTCTTGATCCGCGCATTAGCGTGACTGGGGCGAAATAATGAGCACCCAGCAAATCGAACCTGTTGAAAACCTTCAGGCAAAATCAACAATCCAACGCGGCTGGTTCGGTGAACTGATGCACCGCTGGGGGCTGACCGGCGAATGGCTGGTTTCTGTGGCGCTGATCTATATCGGCTTTATCCTGTTTGTCGCGGTCTTTGGCTTTTTGTTCCAGCCCTACCCGCACACCCAGCAAGATCTRTTYAACCAGTTGCAGCCGCCGGTGTTCATGGATGGCGGMACCTGGGCGCATATTYTGGGCACCGATGATCTGGGGCGCGATGTTCTTAGCCGTCTGATCCGGGGGCTGCGCCKGAGCGTGTTGATCGGGGTGATCGGCACCGCCATCGGCGCGGTGCTGGGCAGTATTCTGGGCATCGTTGCAGCGCATTTTCGCGGCTGGGTCGAAGWAGTTCTGATGATGATGGTGGATGTTCAGGTATCCCTGCCGTTCATCATTTTCGCRCTGGCTATTCTGGCCTTCGTCGGCAACAGCCTGACAATCCTGATCATCGTGGTCGGCATCGACGGCTGGGAACGCTATGCGCGGCTGTCGCGCTCAATGGTGTTGTCGGCCAATCAGCAGGATTACGTGCTGGCGGTGCGCTCRCTTGGTCTGAGCCATTATAAAATCTACCGCCGCCACGTTCTGCCCAACATCATGGGCACCCTGATCGTGCAGGCCACCATCAACCTGCCCGGCGTTATCTTGCTTGAATCCACCCTCAGCTTTCTTGGCCTTGGGGTGCAACCGCCAATGACCAGCCTCGGGCAGATACTGGGCGTCGGGCGCGACTACCTGATCCTCGCCCCGTGGATCGCGGTGGCCCCCGGCATGGTGATCTTCTTTTTAACCCTGTCAATTGCCGTGGTCGGCGACTGGCTGCGCGACAGATTGGACCCGACCCTGCAATGAGTGATGCAAGCAACACCGTGCCAGATGTGGCCGCCCCAACACCGCTGCTGGAAGTGCGCGGCCTGTCGGTGGTCTTTGACACGCCCGATGGCTGCCATCAGGTTGTGGACAATGTCGATCTCAAGGTKTGCGCCGGGCGCACCCTTGGTCTGGTSGGCGAAAGCGGCAGCGGCAAGAGCGTSACCTGTCTGGCGGTTCTGCGCCTGTTGGCGGCGCGCGGGCGCGTTACCAGCGGCGAAGTGATCTTTCAGGGGCGTGACCTGCTGAAAACCAGCGAGGAAGAAATGGAAGCCCTGCGCGGGTGCCAGATCGGCATGRTATTTCAGGACCCGATGGTGTCGCTGAACCCGGTGCGCACCATTGGCTGGCAGATTACGGAATCCCTGCATCTGCATCAGAAMCTGTCGAAACCGGYGGCSAAAAAACGCACSCTKGAACTGCTGGATCTGGTGGGCATTCCCGAACCCAAAACCCGTTTTGGCGAATACCCRCACCAGTTTTCCGGTGGCATGAGCCAGCGGGCRATGATCGCCATGGCCATCGCCTGCCAGCCTAAATTGCTGATCGCTGACGAACCCACAACAGCGCTTGACGTGACCATTCARGCGCAGATACTAGAACTGCTTTCTGATCTGAAAAAAGAGCTTGATATGGCACTGATCCTGATCACCCACGATCTTGGCGTGATCGCCGAGGCCGCCGACGACGTGGCGGTAATGTATGCCGGGCGGGTGGTCGAAGAAGCCCCGGTTCTGGACCTGTTTGACAATCCTTTGCATCACTACACAACGGGCCTGCTCAATTCCCTGCCCCGTATCGACCGATCGGTAGAGCGGCTTACAGCCATTGAGGGCGCAGCGCCGCCGCCGCAGGAATTCGTGACAGGCTGCCGGTTTGAACCGCGTTGCGGTCATTGTGACGACTCGTGCTGCGGTACTCGACCCCAATTCAGCCAGGTCAGCGACACACGCCGCGTCGCCTGCATGCACCCGATGGCCACAACATGAACAAATCGACCACCATAGAGCCCGAAATCCTGATGGAAGTGCATGATCTGGTCTGCCACTTTACCGGYCCACGCACATCGTTATTCGGCAAACGCAAGATTGCCCATGCAGTTAACGGGGTATCGCTTGATCTCTATACCGGCGAGACTTTGGGGCTGGTTGGCGAAAGCGGCTGCGGCAAGTCAACACTGGGGCAGTTGATACTGAACCTGATCGATCCGACCTCGGGTTCGGTCTCGTTTCTCGGAACTGACATTACCAAAGTCGACAAACAGGAATGGCGCGCCCTGCGCAGCCAGATGCAGTTGGTGTTTCAGAACCCGCTTGGCGCGCTGAACCCACGCCTGACCATCGGCGCGCAGATCCGCGAGCCGCTGGATATCCATGAAATCGGCGACCCGGAAGACCGCCCGGCTAAAGTTCTGGAAATGTTCGACGCAGTCAGCCTGCCGCCGCACCTGTTGGAACGCTACCCGCACCAGCTATCGGGTGGTCAGCAACAGCGCGTGGTGATCGCGCGCGCCCTGATCAACGGCCCGAAACTGGTGGTGTGCGACGAAAGCGTATCGGCGCTGGATGTGTCAGTGCAGGCGCAGGTGGTCAACCTGCTGGCGGATTTGCAAAAGAAGCTTGGCCTGACCTATCTGTTCATCACCCACGATCTGAGCATCGTGCGCCATATTTCGTCGCGCATCGCGGTGATGTATCTGGGGCGCATCGTTGAACTTGCTGACAGCCAAGAGCTGTTGGAAAACCCAAAGCACCCCTACACCAAGGCGCTGATTTCTGCGGTTCCGGTGCCCGATCCGCGCGCCCGCGCATCACGCGCCACCATCCGGGGCGAACCCCCGAACCCGTTCAACCCGCCCTCGGGTTGTGCCTTTCATGCCCGGTGTGCCCATGCCGACGAAAAATGCCACACTGATCTGCCTGTGTTCAGGCCGATCGGTGACAAACATCAGGTTGCGTGCCATCATGCAGAGGCACTGGCCTGACCCCTGAAAAACGACGCCGTGGCGTCCGATCGAAAGCCCCCCACCATGCCGACCAGTTTCTTCTCCGCGCCGGGTAAATTTTACCGCGGCAATCTGCACACCCATTCAACCCGCTCGGACGGGGTTCTKGACCCGCAGGAAGTCTGCCAGCGCTACCRCGCCGAAGGCTATGATTTCATTTCCCTCACCGATCATTTCGTCGGRCGGTTCGATTAYCCRATCACTGACACATCCAATTAYCGSAACGAGGGCTTTACCACGGTTCTGGGGGCCGAGATGCATACCGGCKCSATGGCGAACGGCCTTATCTGGCATCTGCTGGCAATCGGCCTGCCGGCGGATTTCACCCCGCCGGATGCCCCGGATTTYATTGCGCGCGAAGGCACGGAAACCGGTGCCAGCATCGCGCAGCGGGCGYGCGACGCAGGCGCCTTCGTGGCCATYGCMCACCCGCACTGGTCRCGCATGACCGAGGCCGATGCCYGCTCYATCTCAGCCGCCCATGCAGTTGAGATTTACAACCATGGCTGCGCCGTYGACAATGATCGCGGYGAAAGTCTGATGGTTCTGGACCGTCTGTTGGATCAGGGCCACCGCCTGAACCTGATCGCYRCCGAYGACGCCCATTTCAACACACCGGACCATTTTGGCGGCTGGGTCATGGTCAAAGCSYGCGAAAACTCACCCGAGGCGCTGCTGGAAGCGCTGAAAGCCGGTGAATTTTATTCCAGTCTGGGGCCGCAAATTGTCGATATTCGGATCGGCGAAGATTTTGTCGAGGTGGATTGCTCTGCCTGCGTTACGATCATTGTGCAAGGCCGCGGCACCGGCACCGCGACAGTGCACGGCGCCTCAATGACCACGGGGCACTTGTCGCGCGAGCGTCTGGGCAGCTCGCCCTGGCTGCGGGTCACCGTTATAGACCGCGCTGGCAAACGGGCATGGTCCAATCCGGTCTGGGTTGGTGGCTGAACTTTTCTTGTTTGCTTGCGCCCAACCGGAGAATACGAAAATCACACATTACGCGGGCAAGAACACAATATAAAATACATCGGCGCACAGGGCATATCACCTAAAGCAAATCGAAAGCGTGACAGATTCACCCTGTCCGATACAAATATTCTGCCTAATCCAAACCCCGGATTTCCCCGAACTTAAAAAATCGCGTTACCGAATACGCGCATCACTTTGGCTGTCAAAAAACATCACCGCTTTCYCGTCCATCGAAACCCCAATTCTGCTGCCGGTGGCCTCACCGACTTTGCAATGTACAGCGTTTGTAACGTGGCGCTGCATGTGCCGCCGGAAAACAATGCCGGGGCCTGTTGGCGCTGGTTGAAGCAGGTGGCCGGATTCTGTCAGACACCGGCGCCGGGTCGCTGGACTTGTTGGTGAACGATGATACCATATCCAAACGCCGAGCCACCTGGACGCCCGGTCTGCCAAGATAATCGCACGGCTACGCCAAGCTTTATATGGATCATGTGCTGCAGGCCGATCGCGGCGCTAATCTTGAATTTCAGGCGGGTAAAGACACCCGCCTAGTGACACGGGAAAACCATTGATGGACAAATTTGCAAGTTTTCACGACCTGAAAGGCGCCAGTGTATTCATCACCGGTGGTGGCTCGGGTATCGGTGCGGCATTGACCGAGGGGTTTTTGGCACAGGGCGCCAAAGTCGCGTTTGTTCAACGCTCCGACTGTGGGGAATTCGTTGCGGCGTGTGGCGAAAAATATGGCCGCGCACCASTYTTTATCAAATGTGATATTACCGATGCCGAAGCTTTGAAAGRCAGTCTGAAACAGGCCGCGAGCGCCCATGGCCCGATTGCAGTTCTGGTGAACAACGCCGCCAATGACACACGCCATGCACTGGCGGATTTGACGACCGAACAATGGGATCAGGGYATGAACGTCAATCTGCGCCCACATTTCATAACGGCTCAGGCCGTGGCCGCCGACATGCACGCTGCGGGCGGTGGTTCGATCATCAATTTCTCGTCGATAAGCTATATGATGGGAAACAGCGGTTACCCGGCTTATGTAACATCCAAGGCGGCTATTACCGGGTTGACGCGCGCACTTGCACGCGAACTTGGCGCAGGCAATATCCGGGTKAATGCACTGATGCCTGGCTGGGTACTGACAGCGCGACAAAAAGACCTGTGGGCGACGCCCGACGCGTTGGCTGCTCATCTGGATCGCCAGTGTTTRAAGGAACATCTGGTRGAACAGGACATAGTGGATGCAACGTTGTTTCTGGCGTCGGACACCAGCCGGATGATGACCGGGCAGGCCCTTGTGGTGGATGGCGGCGTTGTGGTGACAGGATGACATTGCCTGACTGGATTGCGGTGGACTGGGGCACGTCAAACCTGCGCGCGTGGGCAATTGCGCAAGATGGTTCGGTTCTGGATCACCGCCGCTCAGATACTGGAATGTCAAAACTGGAAAAGGCGGAATACGAACCGGCGCTGCTGGCACTGATTGATGACTGGCTGCAGGGTACAAGCGCGCCGGTGATTTGCTGTGGCATGGTCGGATCACAGCAGGGATGGGTAGAAGCCCCCTACAGAACGGCCCCCTGCCCCCCGTTTGGTTCGGAAGCAGTTCCGGCTGACACCAAAGATCCCAGGCTTAGCGTCTACGTGGTTCCCGGCATCAAACAGACCGAACCAGCGGATGTGATGCGTGGTGAAGAAACCCAGATCGCCGGGGTACTGGCCCAGAAACCGGATTTTGACAGGGTGATTTGCCTACCGGGTACCCATTCAAAATGGGTTCGTATCAGTGCCGGTGAAATCGTCAGCTTTGTCACGTTCCTGACCGGGGAAATGTTTGCGCTGCTATCAGAAGTGTCGGTCTTACGGCATTGTGTTGCAACGTCGGGCTGGGATGATGACAGCTTTCAGATGGCGTTGAACGATGCAATGACYTCACCCAAGATGTTCGCAGCCCGGCTGTTTAATCTGCGCGCCGAAACCCTTGTCGCGGATTTGTCACCAGAAAGTGCGCGTGCGCGGTTATCCGGCTTGCTGATCGGGTTGGAACTGGCGGCGGCGCGCCCCTATTGGCTGGGTCAGGATGTGGTGATCGTCGGCACCGGTCACCTGTCAGAAACGTACGAACAGGCCCTTACATACCTGGGTGCTGGCCCAAAGAAACTGGACGCCACCAAGGTCACGATTGCTGGCCTGAGCCTTGCACATATAACCCTTGGAAAATGCGGAGCAAATACATGAGCCGAAAACTGATCGCYATCCTGCGGGGGCTGACACCGGGCGAAGCCTTACCGGTAGCCAGCRCGCTGATTGACGCCGGRATAACCCAAATTGAGGTACCATTGAATTCCCCGGACCCACTGCAAAGYATCAAACTGATGGTGCAGGAATTTCAGGGTGCAGCGGTGTTTGGCGCAGGCACCGTTTTGACGRTTGAGCAGGTGGAACAGGTAGCGCAAACCGGWGCTTCACTTATCGTATCRCCCAACTGCAACCCCGATGTGATCCGGGCCAGCAAATCACGTGGTCTGATATCCTATCCCGGTGTACTGACACCCAGTGAATGCTTTGCAGCACTTGGCGCGGGTGCCGATGGATTAAAGATTTTTCCCGCGTTTCAAATGGGGATAGATGGTCTGAAGGCCATACGCGCCGWCCTGCCGAAGGAAACCCGGATCTTCATGGTAGGTGGTGTCGGGGCCGATAATTTTGCCGACTGGATGAATGCCGGCGCCAATGGCTTTGGCATCGGCTCTGCCCTTTATGCGCCGGGAACATCAGCCGCAGATGTGGGAAAATCAGCACGCACAATGGTGGCGGCCTATGAMCGGGCRAGACAATGACYGCATTGGYCGGCCGCGATAAATATCGCCATGTAACCGGATGGCCAGATCAGGTGGCCCTGTCGCGGATACTGACCGATATCTGCAAAAATCAGGACATTGCCACCATGTTGCTTCCAGAAGGCGCTCGTGCCCSAATCTGAGCAAACTACGGTCCCTGTTCAACTARAATTCTAAACTACCCCGCTTAGACGGCCTTGATATTCCTGCGTGCGGGGTAATCAGGAAACAGTACTGAATGCGAAATAGTGTGGCGGAGGGAACTGACCTGCCAGCGAACCTTCTCTGGATCACTCGCGCGAGAGAGTGCGTAAACTTTTGCGGCGTACCCCTGCAGTTACTTGCATAATCAAAGTCATGGCTTCCCCTTGCTGTCAGATCCATTTCAATCGCCAACCCAGATCGGGTTCGACCATGCACGCTTGCCCGCACGATCAATAACCGTGACGCGGATCCAGGGCGAGCTGTTCAGACGGTCCAGAGACAGGCGTGCGGTTGTCATCGAGTTGCCATGCCGGGTGGCCATCGATGTGCCCTGCCCCTGAACGATTACGGTCGCAGCTGCGGAACAATCGACCTCGACATCGGTATCGTTGACGCGGATGTCGTTGATGTCCGGGCCGGAGCTGGAATAGTATTCGCCCGCCTTGAGGGCTGCCAAAAGTGCCTCGGGCGTATTTTCCAACGCTTTGACCATGACCCAGCCACCAAAGAAATCAGGCGTGTTGAAATGGGCRTCATCGGTTGCAATCAGGTTCAGCTTGCGGCCAATRTTCAGCAGATATTCCAACGTAACCAGACCTTCACCGCGATCATTGTCGACGACGCAGCCGTGGTTATAGATTTCAACCGCATGAGCCGAGGTGACACAAAGGGCGTCGGACTCGGTCAGACCGGACCAATGGGGATGGGCAATCGCCACAAATGCCCCGGCTTCGCGCGCGCGCCGGGCAATGCTTTCGGCGGATTCCGACCCCTCGACCGTTTTGAAATGCGGCGCATGGGGCGGGGTGAAATCAAGCGGAAGGCCAACCGCCAGAAGGTGCCACAAATGGTTGTTCTCCATTCGCCCGGTATGCAGTTCGGCCCCCAGAATAGTTGTAAWYYYKCSYWTSYGWAKKCCNGYKGTATCRGTGAYMGGATARTCRAACAGYCCGACRAAATGRTCKGTCAGGGCRATGAARTCATARCCTTCGGMSTGATACCKKCGGCASACCTCKYGCGGGTCYARTYKRCCATCGGACCGGGTYGAATGRGTRTGYAGRTTTCCACGATRGAATTTWCCGGSGGCGGWGAAAWARYTTGTRGRCAYGRYGCKMRKTTCCGTTTGGYTTTWMWGKGRTCRGGKWGGGTGARRRRAMGYYAYATYGGMGGKNGGGKKRGGYTKTYRAGWGCSNGYAKNTKCGKRTYAGTCAATWGGTGCRAAAAAKGCCTYGTYSYGRTTGGTYACTTCGGCCCAMAGCCGGTCRCCRTAGGAAAAATGCCACCATTCATCCGGGTAATTCATCATCCCGACGCCGTGCATCGCCGTGACCAGCATATCGCGGTTCGTGCGTATTTCCGGCGACACGGGCCAGTTGGTCGGRGCCACCCCCGACAGCCCCTTCATCAGCCCGCCGAAGTCCAGTTCGGTTCGGTCCGCGCGGGCCAGCTTTACGTCGATTGCAGCACCTGCCTGATGACCGCTGCCAAAACCGTCAGGCGGCGAAACCCAGCGYGAAGCTTCGGTATAGATCCGGGCCTCGCTCCAGCCGGGGTTGTTCCTGGTAATATCGGCAATAACCGGGTTCCATAATTCCCACTGGCGCGCCCGTGGCCGGAATGCCTCAAATATCATCAGGCACAGCYCGTCGGGCAACGCTTTGGAACAGGCGATAACCTTGTCGCGAACAACCCGCCTGATGCGCCAGTCGTCGGTTTCCAGCGGGTTGAGAAACAACCGGTCCGTCTCGACAAACACTACGATGTCAGCGGGGGTTTCACGTTCTGTTACCTGTATCATGTCGGCTGATCCTATGGTCAGTAAACAGCAATCTATAGGGTTCAGAGAATTTGRCTGAGGAACTGTTGGGTGCGTTCATGTTCAGGGTTGCCGAAGAATTCCTCGGGTTTGTTGCGCTCAACGATGTCGCCTTCGTCCATGAATATCACTTCATCGGCGATGGTCTTGGCAAAACCCATCTCGTGGGTCACCACAATCATGGTCATGCCGGTTTCGGCCAGATCAACCATGGTATCCAAAACTTCTTTAATCATTTCCGGATCAAGCGCCGATGTCGGTTCATCAAACAGCATGATCTTGGGGCTCATGCACAGCGAACGCGCAATCGCCACCCGCTGTTGCTGACCGCCTGACATCTGACCGGGGTACTTATCCGCCTGTTCCGGGATCTTAACCCGCTCCAGATACATCATCGCGGTTTCAATGGCCTCAGCCTTGCCCATCTTGCGCACCCAGATCGGGCCCAGTGTCAGGTTTTCCAGAATGGTCAGATGCGGGAACAGGTTGAAGTTCTGGAACACCATGCCAACTTCGGTGCGGATGTGATCCAGGTTCTTCAGGTTTTTACCCAGCAGGATACCGTCAACGACGATCTCACCTTCCTGATGTTCCTCAAGCGCGTTTATGCACCGGATCAGCGTAGATTTACCGGAACCCGAAGGACCGCAAACCACGATCCGTTCACCTTTGTGGACCGTCAGATTAATGTTCTTCAGAACATGGAATGCGCCGTACCATTTGTTCATACCGGTGATTTCGATCATCACTTCGCTTGACGCTGCCGAGGCAAGTTGGCTCTTTGTTTGTTCAGTGCTCATAGTCTTTTTCCCTCGTTGCAGATTAATGCGTATTGCCAGCGGACAGTTTCACTTCCAGATGTCGACTGTATTTTGACATTGAAAAGCAGATGATAAAGAACAGGATCGCTCCAAAGATTAACGGCTCTTTGTGCAGGCCAAGCCAAGGCACATCTTTGCTAATCGAACGCAACATCCCCAGCAGATCAAACAACCCGATGATYGACACCAGCGTGGTATCTTTCAGCAGACCAATCAGATTACCAACGATATTTGGGATCATATGCTTAAGCGCCTGAGGCATAATGATCAGCCCCATGGTGCCAGCATATCCCAGCCCGATGGTATGGGCCCCTTCGAACTGACCCCTGGGGATGGCCTGCAATCCGGCGCGCACAATCTCGGCCATGTAACAGGCGTTGAACAGGATCACCGCGATGATCACCTGCACCAGTTTATTCAGGACAAAACCCTCGGGCATGAACAGCGGAAACATCGTGGTCGCCATGAACAGTACCGTAATCAACGGCACCGAACGGAACACCTCGATAAATCCTGTCGACAGCACCTTGACCACCGGCAGGCTACTGCGTCGTCCCAGCGCCAAGAGGATTCCGAAGGGCAAAGATGATGCGATGCCAACCCCGGAAATCACCAGCGTTAAAAACAGTCCGCCCCATTTGGTCCAGGCAACGAATTCAAGCTGCCAGGTGGACACCCACAGAAACGCGATCACAAACATAGCGGCGATCAGGCCCAGCGTGATGTTGCGTTGGATTTTGTCGGGCGCATTAGCCTTACCCATTGCCGCCAGCACAAACGTGCCCAGCCCCTGATCTTTCAGAAAGCCCACCAGCATATTCGCCATATTGATGGCAAATGCGATGACGGCGCCAGCCAGCATTACCTTCATAAACAGGCCRGGCTGACCGCCGGAAAACAAGTAACCGGCAAGGAAAGGGTAGAACACCACAACCGTGGCCGCGATCATCACCTTGCCCCGAACCCGCGGCACCCAAATCGGCGCCATCCAGACGGCCAGTAGCAAGCCACCCCAGTTGATCCGCCACAATTCTTCGCGCGGGTAGCGCCCGTAGAAAATGTTATCAAACCAATCGATCACCCCAGCCCAGCAGGCACCGGTAAGGCTAACATCATAACACTCGCGCCGGTTCTCGGCGACAAAAGTGGCGTCCAGAAAGCCCCAGCCCACCACACCGCCCAGGGTCAGGTAGATGATATAAAGCATAAAAACCGTCAGCAGAGAATTGGCCGCTGAGCTGAACAGGTTCTTGCGCAGCCATCCCATAACGCTGGTTTCCGAGATTGGCGCAGGACGGGCCTGCGAGGGCTTTGCGGTAACAATAGCCATGATCAGCGCTCCACCAATTGTACACGTTTGTTATAGATATTCAGGAAGAATGAGATTGTCAGGCTGACCACCATGTAGAATGCCATGGTCATGCCAACGATCTCGACCGCATGTCCGATTTGGTTAAGCGTTGTCTGCATAAACAGCGAAACCACGTCAGAATAACCGATCGCAACCGCCAGTGACGAGTTCTTGACCGTATTCATCCAGTTTGAGATCATCGGCGGCACAATCGCCGGCATCGCTTGCGGGATAATCACCAACCGCATAACSCGGCTCGGTTTAAGGCCAATGCCCATGCCCGCATCATGCTGGCCGCGGTTGACCGACAGAATACCGGCGCGGACCGATTCAGCAATATGTGCGGCGTGATAAGCGGTTAAGGCGACCAGAAGCGCCAGGAAGGGGGGCGGCACCGATGTACCACCACGGAAATTAAAACCCTTCAGTTCGGGCACATCCCAATCCAATGGCTGGCCCGTCAGGAAATATATAGCAAGTGGCAGACCAATAATCGCCCCAACGGACACCCAGAAAGTGTTGGTCTGCACACCCGAGGCATCCTGCAATTTCTTTGCGCGGCGGCGGTAAATTATCACACCAATCACAGCGATGACAAAGGCCAGGGCTGTCATCCAGAACAGCTCCCCATAGATCGGAGTTGGCATATAAAAGCCGCGATTATTCAGCATCACCCGGCCTGTTCCGAACGACAGATCGATCGAGTTCTTCACCACGGGCAGCAGGCTAAACACGCCGATATACCAAAATACGACTTGGATCAGCAGTGGAATGTTTCGAAATATCTCAACATATGCCAGCGCAACCTTGGCAACCAGCCAGTTGCTCGACAGGCGCATAACGCCAACGAAAAAGCCAAAAACCGTGCTCAGGGCAATCGCCAGCACCGAAATCAGCAATGTGTTCAATATGCCGACAAGGAAGACGCGGCCGTAGGTATCTGAACCCGGCGTATATTCAATCAGTTTGAAATCAGTATCAAAACCAGCCTCGTTATTAACGAAGCCGAAACCGGTATTCATGCCGCGCACTTCGAGGTTATGCGCTGTGTTTGAGGCTAAGTAATAAGCGGCATAGCCAACGACCCCGGCGGTCAGTATCTGGTAAAAAATTGAGCGCACCCGCTTATCTTGAAAGAAGTTAAACTCTTCTTTGGGCCGCACCCGCACAGCAGACGTCGCTTCGGTTCCATCTGTCAAATTCAGTTCCCCCTGTTGTTGCTTTCGCCAAACTTATGCTGGCTTAAAACAGTCTGGCGCCGCGCAATGATTGCGCGGCGCCAGTGGTATTTTAACGCATAGGAGGTGAATACATCAGGCCGCCATCGGTCCACAGCGCGTTCAGAGAACCCGCACGTTCGATGCCGATACCCTGTGGTCCGTTACCCATATAGGCTTCATAAATCTCGCCGTAGTTGCCGACGTTCTTAATGATGTTGTAAGCCCAATCTGGTTCAAGGCCGAGACCTTCATTCAGGTTGCTTTCAACGCCTAAAAAGCGACGTACGCTAATATTTGTCGAATTGTCGCGCATATCATCAACGTTCTCAGATGTGATACCCAGCTCTTCCGCGTTGACCAGAGCAAAGATGCTCCACTGAACCACATCACGCCAGGCGCTGTCGCCGTGGCGAACCGCAGAGGCCAGTGGCTCTTTGGACAGGGTTTCAGGCAGGATCATATGGTCAGCAGGAATTGGGAAGGAAGCAATGTTACCAGCCATTGACGACTTGTCGCCAGTAACCGCATCACAACCACCATTCAGATATGTGTCGTCGCGAACGTTATAATCCTCAAATGTAACATTGGAGATGTCCAGATCGTTGCTCCGGCTGAAGTCGGTCAGGTTAAGCTCGGTTGTTGTACCGGTGGTCACACAGACCTTGGCGCCTGCCAATTCCATCGCACTTGTAATGCCGCTGTCAACACGAACGGTAAAGCCTTGGCCGTCGTAAAAGTTTGGYGATAGGAAATCGAGCCCCAGCTGTGTATCGCGAGACATAGTCCAAGTGGCAGTCCGTGACAGTAAATCACTTTCACCGTTGGCCAATGACGTAAAACGCGCCTGCGAGCTAACCGACTGGATTTCCAGTTTGCTCTTGTCGCCAAAGATGGCAGAAGCAACTGCCTGGCAAACAGCGACATCAAGGCCATACCAGTTACCTTCAGAATCGAGATTGTAATAACCGGCTGAAGGCGGGCCAACCTGWCAGCGCAGATTGCCGCGTTCCTTGACGATTTCAAGTGTGCTCTGGGCAGAGGCAACCCCAACCCCGGCAAAGCTCATCGCCGCAACAGCGGCGAGGGTGGTAATATTCGGACGGATTTTCATACATTTCACTCCCTGGTTTGTTGTATCAGCTACTTTAGGAAGCGAATGCGCGAAGAGTCCAATGCCAAATTCAACACAAGCCTTGCAGAAATCGCATGACTTCAGGCGCTGATCCCAAAGAAGTATAGTTAGCGGATGCTTCATTGTTTGGCGCACGAGCCTYTGACGCCRTACGGGTGCCGCGCCGGATCCCCGGCCTGCTGCCGGGGTCAGGCCCGGCCCGGGTGGCCGAGCGGCTGGCACGCCCTTTGTTGCAGGAGGGCCTGCCAGAATTTTTCCACCCTGGGTTCATTGTTCTTTAAACTGCGGTAGATCTTGATTTCCACATTGATGTTATCCGCCGGTTCGCCGGCCCGGACCAGCCGCCCGGTGGCCAGATCGGCCTCGACTWCGGCGCTGGGAATCCAGGCCAGGCCAAAGCCCTCGATGGCCATCGCYTTGAGAGTCGGGGCAATCGACGATTCGTAGATCGATCTGAAGTTCAGGTGAGCATATTTGTTCTTCATATGATATCTGACCGGCGACGGAGAATGCTCGGTAAGGGTGTGAAGGCACGGGATTATCCCCGTAGGCCTGTCCGGCAGCCACCAGCGCGGCGCCCCGTTATCATCGGGACTTATCACCGGAACAAGCGTTTCCTCACCAAGCTTCAATGATGAAAAGACCGATTTTCTGTTGAAAAWTTTGTTGTTAGGGTCCTCGTAGCAGATGAAAAAGTCGACGGAGCTGTCTTCTACCGCCGCAAAATAGTCGGCGATTGCTCCGTACTCGGTTTTGACAACAAACTGATCAGCGGCAATAAACGGTTGCAGGCTTTTCAGCCAGGACGGCAGGAATATCTGGGCAAGGGTGCTCAGCGTTGAAAACCGTATTCTTTCCTTATCTTCCATGGTCAGTGTCTGAACGTCTTCTTTTACCGCCTCTGCAAGATCGGCAATCCGCTGCGCCACCGGCAGAAAYAACCTGCCCGCCTCGGTCAGTTGAGAAGGCTGCCCGGTCCGGTCGATCAGCGTTGCCTCGATCCAGGCTTCAAGCGCCTGAATTCGGCGGCTGAACGCGGGCTGCGAAACCGAGCGTTGCTGCGCCGCCATGCGAAAGGTCCCCACCCGGTTCAGCGCCAGAAAATCCTTGACCCATTTGAGTTCCATCGGCTTTCCCACTTATCTAGATCCCGTGCACACGGTCATTGCCAGTACTTACGCGAATTGCCCCACCGCGTCCACATTTGTGGCGGCCGGTTCCGGTTTGACGTAGGATGGGCGGGATGAGTTGAGAGTTCCGGAACCCGAACAAACCGGACACCCACCATCACGCCAGAAACATCGCGGAACAAAACCGTGCCTTCGGCAAGTTTTCTGGCTGTGCGCAGCAATCCAGCCGAGGTCAGCATGAAACCATTGTCCGCGTTGTAATTCACCAACACTTCAATTTCCCCCACCGTGTGACCGCCTTCTGGAATGCGATCCAACCGAGCGGATGGCTTTGGCTGCGGAACAACGAGAGGCGAAAAAGACTGGTGAAGGGGAATTACTGCTACTGACTTCGGAACGCGATAACRATCAGACTGAAAAGGATCACTCACCACCCCAACTGACGGTGCCCGAAGAACCAGAGACACAGCAGCAGCAGCTTTTCGCGGAAGGCGTAGTTCCTGCTACAGCGACACAGCATTCCCCAACTTCCCTGGGAAATCTCAACCCTGACAATTTTTTAGACGCCGATTATACTGCGGTTTTGCAAGACCTTGTCACAGAAATCGTTCAAGCGGGAGGACCGCTTCCAGTATCACGCCTAGCCCGCGCCGTCGCACACCGACATGGCTGGCAGCRWACTGGACGCCRGATCGCTGGGCGTGTCGACGGGTGCCTGGATCAAATAACCTGCCTTGACGAGTTCGAAGTACCCTTTGCTTGGTCGGATGATAGCTATCAAGACCGTATCCCATATCGCGGGTTGGGTTCCCGGACTATCCGGGACATATCACGAACAGAAATCGCGTGGGCAATTGATCAAGCAAAAAGTTCCAGTTTGATGTTGAAKATCCTGTTTTGGAACTGGCCCGACACTTGGGCATTGCACGTTTGAGCAAAGAAGCTCGCGCCTTTTTCAAAAACTGCATCGCATGGCGAGAGGACACCAGGAACCTGTGAACCAAACAGGAGTAAACGCACCAATGTGATAGGGCCTACAGGTGCCCCGAATTCCAAAAGATCGAAGGCAAAAGTGGCGTAATTTTCGCCTCCAGTCCCGTTCGTCCAGTGCGCGNAAAATYGAACTGTGAAAACTCAGACCACGTGATTATCGTTATTTTACAATAACTTTCAACAGTGAACCAAAACGCCCTTAGTCAACAGCCYAACCACTACAACCTTTGAAAACAACAAAAAAATCTGGCGATGGCCCAAAACGGAGAACGGGTTTTCCAGTGTTGGTGTTGGTGCCATCAGACCAATGCGAACTGGTCTCTGCAAGGAAAATGTGGCCTTCATCACGGCGCAGTAAGAGCGCAGCAGGTTGGTCACAATGACATGTGGTTGGCCAAAGCGCTTCATTGTATTTCCGAAAAATTTCAGCGCGGCCCTGCTATTCCCTGACTTGGAGACATAGCTTTCAAGCACTTCGCCCTCGCGATCTACAGCCCGCCAGAGAAAGTCGGTTTCACCGTTGAGTTTTACGAACACTTCGTCCAAATGCCTTTGCCAAATYGAATGAGTTCGAAGGTGCTGAACCCGTTTTCTTCGGAACTCCGCTGCGAACAACGGGCCGAACCGTTTCCACCAAAATCGTACAGTCTTATGGCCGATTTCGATCCGGCGCTCATGCTGCGGGTCTTCCACATACCGGAGTGAAATAGGGYACAAAACSTAAAGCATYACCGCCAGGYGGATGATCTGCGGGCTYGTTYTAAATTAGCGAAWTGGACTGCGGTTTGGCATCGGGAAATGCCAGGTGAGCCACCTGCCCTYTTCAACCGGGTTTTATCCGACACTGCKGTCTCGCAAKCCACGGGGATTGCGTGGGAATTTCGCACAATTTGGACATGGGGAAGCGAGATTAAGGTGGCGGCGGTGCTGTGAGACAAATTCGAACTAGTCTCAGTTTGTCGCCAATTGCCGGAACCTATGTCGAAAATAGCCGGCGCCATTCGGAGAGAGCGGCGTCGCGGTAGAACTTGAAATTGACCCGTGAGTAACGGTGGCGCGCCAGATTGAAATGGTTGTGAACGGAGGAATGAACGGTGAGAATTTYTGCAAACTTCCCATTCGAGGAAGGCCCAACATCGCCCGTTCTCSTTGTCTGAACGTCTGGTGAGAATTTTCGCCTCGGTCGTTCAGCCAGCGCTCGGTTTCCTGTTTCTGCAAATTCCCAATTACTTTCATCGCAGCGCCATAAGAACGCAACTTATCCGTTACTACAACATGCGGTCGGCAGTATCGCTTCATTAAATTCCTGAGGAATTTMAAATCCGCTTAGCGATCCCGGCGCTTCGCGAAGTAGGATTCCGGCACCTAGCCTTCGTGTTCCACAGCCCGCCAAAGGTAGTGTGTCTCTCCGTNTGATCTCCACAAAATACCTCGCCCAGATGCCACTGCTTGTTATATAATGGCGAAACGGAGTGCGTTTTTCATGGCAGAACGCAAAGCCACCGCCCTAAGTCTAAAGCTGGTTTCTTCTGACAACGCAGGCCAGCCGTCTTTTGTTGTTGCGTGAAAATGCCCAGCATCTACAGTTTTTCAAAACAAATTTTTGGAAAATACGAGATGAAGCCAATACTGGAGACAACTGCTACGCCGGACCCGGACGATCTGGAATTTGTAAGACTGCAACTTTCGGCATTCAATGACACAGATGTCGGTGCGGCGCAGAATAAATCGATTGCGGTATTCGTGCGCGATGCAGATCGCGTGATTGTCGGTGCGGTTTCGGGGTACACGGCCTGGGGGTGGCTTTATATTCAATGGCTTTGGGTTGATGAGCAGCATCGCGGCAAAAAGCTTGCCTCTGAAATGCTGGATGCCGCCGAAAACGAGGCCCGATTGCGCGGKTGYCACGGCGCGTTGATTGACACGTTCAGCCCTGTRGCGGTCAAAACCTATGAACGCCAAGGATATGAAACATTCGGTGTGCTGCCGGATTTCCCGATTGGGCGCAGCCGGGTGTATTTGCGAAAAATTCTTTAGGGCGTTTCACAGGTTTGCGATTTTGCCGCCACACATCGGGCTGGGCACACCTGTTGTGGTTGGAAAGCTGATTGGCAATCCGCGAAGCGCGCGAACGGCGAGGAAAGCAAAGCATTCCGCCTCAACCGCGTCGCCGCTCCAGCCATGCGCTTCTGCCGGTACAACATCAATTGCGGCCCGCTCGCTCAGCATGGCCATAAGGGTTGGATTGCGGCGACCACCACCCGATACAATGATCTTTTTGGGCCGCTCAGGTAGCAAATCCAGTGCCTTGCCAACAGCGCCCGCCGTAAACGCTGTCAGTGTAGCGGCGCCGTTTTCRGGGCTGAGGCCTTCGGCCATATCGGCSCCGAAATCAAAACGATCCAGTGATTTCGGATAGGGGGTCGCGAAATAGGGATGTTGCAAAAGATGCGACAGACGCTGTTCATCGACGGTGCCGGATGCGGCYAATACCCCGTCGCGATCCATTTCRCCAAGCCCATTGAGTTTGACAAAATCGTTTATCGGGGCGTTTGCCGGGCCGGTGTCAAAGGCCACCAGATGATCCATGCCATCCCACCAGGTAAGGTTACCGACACCSCCMAGGTTCAGGATCGCGGTTTCGGAACCRAGACCCGCAGATTTCAGCAAAGCCGCGTGATAGATCGCCGCCAGCGGYGCGCCGTTRCCRCCSRCRGMMATATCCGCWGWRCGAAARTCAWAMGCCACCGGGGTSCCMAGAATKGAAYKCATSAGGTCACCATCACCCAACTGGCGCGTTTGTCCCAGCCGGTCYGAGCGCGGGGCGCGGTGCAGCACAGTCTGGCCGTGAAACCCGACGATGCCGACATCGGCCATKGTCATGCCRTATCCTTCGACCAGATCACGGGTGGCCGTAGCCTGCGCAATGGTCAGAGCTTTTTCAGCTTTGGCAAATATAGCCGGTTCTGGTCCGTCAAAAGCCCACGCGCGTGCCTGATCCTGTGCGTCCTCCAAAAGTTCACGGATCGACGCAGGATAAGGAGTCAGRCAATATGTCCCGAAATCTTCAACTGTGTCGCCGTTCGTCTTGATCAGGGCAAYGTCAATATTGCCGTCAAGAACTGTCCCGGTCATTAGCCCTGCTGCCCAAATTGCTTTCATGGATTTTCCTGTGATGTGTTGACCTGATCACCGACCGCTTGGCGCAGCTCAGCGATGCCGCTGTCAAAGTGGCGCGTTGGATGCACGCGGTTGGTCAGCAATGTCCATGCGCGCCCCCGGTCGAAATCGATCCAAAGCCCGGTTCCGGTGAAACCCGTATGCCCAATTGTGCCAGAGCTGCACAATTGACCGCCAGACCAGCCGTCAAAAGGATGCTCCCAGCCAATCGTTCTGGTGGGTGATACCGGTGTGCGCATCAGCTCGGTCGCCGATTGCGATGCTGAAGTTCCATTGAGCAGACCTTGGGCGAAATCAAGAACTGCGTCCGCCGAACCGAACAGGCCAGCGTGRCCAGCACCTTGCAGCGCCGCGCAGTTATCGTCATGCACCTCGCCGCACAACACGCGGTGTCGCCAGACGCAGTCTTCGGTGGCGGCGGCGTTATCGGGATCTGCCTGAAACGAAAACCCGGGGCCCGGATCTAGCTGGCGAATACCCTGACCCGCCAGTCGTTCCAGTGCCAGACCCAGAAGGATAAAATTGATRTCRGAATACACCGGCTGACCGGCGCACCATTCCCGTTGCAGGATAAATGCCCGCAACAGGTTCGGGTCGCTCCCATAGGTATAGATCGGTTCCACAGCAGGAAACGGTGTCTGATGGGTCAGGCATTGCCGAAAGGTTACCCGGCGTTCCCATGCATCTGCCGCGTATTGGCGYARRTCGGGCAAYACCGAGATWAGRGGCGCGTCKAGATCGATTTYCYCSGCCTCCGCAAGGGCWAGTATRCGGGGCGTCGTAAAAATCACCTTGGTCAGTGAGGCAAGATCAAAAACCGTCCCAACCTGCATGGGCCTTTTGTTTGGGGTTCGCTCTGCCAGCCCGACAGCGCGCAGTTTRCGTKCGCCGCCAATATCTACAATCCCAAGCACACCGCCCGGAATTTTTGACRTGGATACCGCTGTTTTCAAAGGCTCAAAGGCCCGCTCGAACCGGCTTTCCAGTTCACTCAATTGGGGTTTTCCTGAATTTGGCACAGTATTCCAGTCAGATTTCCACACGGGCCAGATGATCGGGATTGATCTGGCGCCATTGGGGTTTTTCAGGCTCATAGCCGAGCGGGCGCACCAATGAAGGAACCTGGCGGGTGTCCAGCTCAAACCGCTGATGGCGYTGACCAATATCAGGCACTGCCGCGATAAGTTGCTTGGTGTAGGAATGYTGTGGTGWMGCCAGCACTGACGCYGCATCRCCCATTTCGACAACCTGACCCGCGTATATCACCAAAATCCGGTGYGCGATCCGTTCGACAACGGCCATGTCGTGGGAAATAAACAAATAGGCCAGATTGAATTCGCGCTGCAAATCCACCAACAGCTCCAGCACCTTGGCCTGCACAGACACATCCAGCGCCGAGACGGCTTCGTCAAGCACCAGAACCGACGGGTTCACCATCAGTGCGCGCGCAATACACAGCCGCTGGCGCTGACCACCGGAAAATTCGTGGGGGTAACGTTCCAGACTATTTTCCGGCATGTCGACGCGCTTTAGCAGGGCGACCATTCTTTCCCGGATCTCGGCATCTACAGGGYGGCCGGTGGCRATCACCGGTTCTGCAAGCTGGCTGGMAATCTTCAGGCGGGGGTTCAGCGACGCGTAGGGGTTTTGAAACACCATTTGGGTTTGCGCGCTACTTTGGCTGGCAGCWTTATCCGTATTTGCAAAGGTTATCTGACCCCGCGATGGTGTCAGCCCCAGCACAGCGCGGGCGGTGGTTGATTTTCCCGAACCGCTTTCGCCGACAATGGCAAGACATTCACCCGGTACCAGATCGAATTCTACGCCTTCAACAGCGTGAACTGCCCCTTTGGCACGTCCAAACACCCCCCCGGTGACGGGAAACCGCACCACAAGATCTTTGACGGCAAGCGCGGATTTGGGGGTAGCAAGCAAAGACCGTGGCCCGTCTTTTCGCACGGCGCGGCCACTGGTAAAATGCGGCACATTGTGCAGTAAATGCTGTGTATAGGAATGCTGCGGATAGTCCAGTATCTGGTCCAATTCGCCCTGTTCCACCACGTCGCCATGCTGCATCACCATGATCTTGTCGGCAATGCCCGCCACCAGCCCGATGTCATGGGTAATGAAAATCATCGGCATGCCGGTGTCGCGTTTCAGCTCTGCCAGCAGCGCCATGATTTGCGCCTGAACCGTCACGTCCAGCGCCGTCGTTGGTTCATCCGCGATCAACAACCGGGGGCCGCAGGCAAGCACCATCGCAATCATCACCCGTTGAAGCATGCCACCCGACAACTGGTTCGGGCTGTTGCGCAACCGGCGCGCCGCATCCGGAATACGAACCCGGTCCAGCGCGTCTTTGGCCGCTTTGGTCGCCTGCTTGCCCGTCAGCCCGTGATGCAGGCGAAACGATTCTTCTATCTGGGTTCCGATCCTGAGCACCGGGTTAAGCGAGGTCATTGGCTCCTGAAATATCATCCCGATCTCAGCGCCGCGAATGCCCGACATCTGCTGCTCGGTCGCGGTGGCGATTTCCAGAACGCTGGCGTCGTTACGCCTGAATTTGATGCTGCCGCCGAGAATTCGGCCACCACCAAAATCAACAAGCCGGTTGATTGACAGGGCGGTCACCGATTTTCCCGATCCGCTCTCGCCGACGATTGCCAGTGTTTCGCCTTCATTCAGATCAAAGCTGACACCGTGGACAACTTCGTTCGCCTGCGGGTCGCYCCCAAATCCGACCCGTAAATCGGAAACCGACAAAATCGGGCTCATTTGGTCACCCCTTGGGTTTTGGGGTCCAGAATGTCACGCAGCGCATCGCCCAAAAGGTTGAATCCGAGGATWGAGACCATGATYGCCAGCCCCGGAAATATCATCAGCCAGGGGGCCATTTCCATCAGATTTCGACTATCGCTCAGCATCAGGCCCAGCGAGGGTTCCGGCGGCTGTGTGCCCAGACCCAGAAAACTGAGCCCCGCTTCGGTCAACAGGGCCCATGCCAGCGCCAATGTGACCTGAACCGTCAACGGCGCCACAAGGTTCAACAACAGATGGCGGGTCAGAATGTACCGGGGGCTGCTGCCAAATATACGCGCCGCATCGACAAATTCCCGTGTCTTGAGAGACAGCGCCGGTCCCCGGACCACGCGGGTGAATATTGGCGTGTAGACAACGGCGATCGCGGCCACGCTGGTCCATTTACCGGGGCCGACAACGGCGACGATAAGCAAGGCAAGCAATATGGCCGGGAACGCCAGAATAACATCCATGCTGCGCATCAGCACACCATCCCACAGGCGTCCGAACCACGCGGCGGTCAGCCCGAGCACSGTGCCWACAATACTCGCGACAGCGACCGACAGAAATGCAATCGAGAAGGACCGGGAAATGCCGGCCATCAGACGGCTTGCAAGATCGCGRCCAAACAAGTCCGTCCCCATCCAGTAGGTGCCACTTGGGGCTTGCAGCCGGTCAATGCGAAACTGCGTCAGAGGATCATAGGGTGTGACCCCAAGCGAAGACAAAACCGCGATAAAAATGTAGATAAGAACGATCGAGCCGCCAATTTTTCCGCTCGGGTGCCTGAAAATTGCCCGCAGAACCGGGGTCATTTCGCGTCTGCCCGGATGCGCGGATCAAGGGCAAAATATGYGAGATCAACAAGCAAATTCACGATCATGAAATTAAAGGCGATGAACAAGACAGTTCCCTGAACCARCGCGTAATCGCGTTGCAGGATTGCATCCAGAACCATGCGCCCCAAACCGGGCAGCGCGAATATCTGTTCGACAATAACCGCCCCGCCCAACAGGTACCCAAATTCAATGCCGCTAAGGGTCACCACCGGTATCAGGGCATTGGGCAGGGCGTGTTTCCAAATGACACTTTTGGGCGATGCGCCTTTACTGCGCGCCGTTCTGACGTAATCGTCGCTTAGAACGTCCAGCATCGCCGAGCGCGAAATCCGGGTCACAGAGGCTGCGAAGGCAAAACCAAGGGTGATTGCGGGCAGGATCATCTGGCTGAGATTGGCAATCGGRTCAACGAAGAACGGTGTAAAATCCCCCATTGCCGGAAGAATTCCGAAMCCGGCGGACAATACGAATATTATCAGCAGGCCCAGAACAAAACTCGGGGTGGACTGGCCGATCATGGCAACGATGCGAACGACCAGATCCGAGGTGCGTTCTTTATGGGTGGCGGCATAAACACCCGCCGGTATACCGGTTAAAAGGGCGATAATCATCGACAGTATCGCCAGCTCAAACGTAAGAGGGAAACGATCCAGTATTATACTGAGCACCGGTTTGCCGTAGGTGACCGAAGTCCCCAGATCGCCGTGCAAAAGGCCAACAAACCAGCGCCAGTATTGAACGGGCCATGGTTGGTCGATGCCAAAATAGATGGCCAGTGATTCTCGTTGAATAGGGGTAAGTAAACCGGCGTCTGTCCCGAGCATTGCCGTGATCGCGTCCCCTGGAACCATCCTTATCGCCACGAATACGAGGCTGGACACACCAATCAAAACGATTGGAAACGTAATAAGACGTTGTGTCAGATAGTTCATTCAAAGGGCACTTTCAGGCAAGTCCGGGCACCAGACGCCGGTTTTAGCGTTTTTTAGTTAAGCGTTACCGCGCTCAGACCGAACAGGGAACCGGTCGGAGATGGTACAAACCCTTCAAGGTTCTTGCGCGTAACAGTGTAGCCGTTGGCAGTGTACARCCAGATCCAGGGTGACAATTCAGTCAGACGCTTTTCGAAGTCACTGAATATCTTTTTGCGCGCGACTATATCGGTTTCGATACGCCCTTGCTGCATCAGGCTGTCCAGTTCGTCATCGATAAAGTTCGACACTTTTTGCAGGTTGCCGGTTTTGGTCCAGTAACGATTGTACATCGTGTAGGGGTCGGCGCGACCACCATTCAGCGCAACAGCCATATCAAAATCAGCCGCCAGCCACGCATCAATATAGACGTTCAGCTCCATCATCTTGATGTCGAGCTCGATGCCAATTTCACCTAGCTGGGACTGGATAACCTGCGCTTCGGCTGCTGCCGTTGCCGGTTCACCGGCTGCGGCGATAACCGTGGCCTTGAAACCATCTGGATASCCTGCATCCGCCAAAAGTTGCTTGGCCTTGGCGACGTCGCGGCTGTAACAAAACAGCTCGCTTGGATCATTCGCATAGGCTGGCATTGTCAGCGGGCCGGTGACCTTGCCCTCACCAAGCGACGCGGTGTCGAGAATTTCCTGCCGGTCAATGGCACAGGAAATTGCCTGACGCACGCCAAGTTCYGTCATTGGGGTGCGTGATGGGTTCAACTGRAGCACGTTGTAGGAAATGCTCGGTGTGCGATTTAGTTGTAAATCGTCAATCCCAGGYACCAGTGTGGCAATCAGCGGGTCATTCAAAAGCGCAAAATCAATCTGCCCGGCGCGCAATGCCGCAAGGATTGCAGATTCATCCGGCAGGACTTTGATTTCAATTCCGTCGATACTAACCGCATCACCGGACCAACCCGCATTGGCCACCAGTGCCACTTTTGAATTTGGCTCCCAGCTATCCAGCTTGAACGGACCAGAGCCGATAGGGCTGGTGCCGATCGTGCCGGACGCAATCTCACTTGCGGGCACAATTGCAGCATTCATGCTGGCCATGGCGGTCAAWATYGGMACATCRGGTTTCGACAGATTAAAGACMACAGTGCCCGCATCCGGCGTATCAATGCTCGCGATGTTCAAGAAATTAGCGCGTGACGCGGCGCCGGTTTCTTCATCGAGAACCCGCTCGAACGATGCTTTGACATCAGCCGAAGTCACGGCCGCACCGTTAGAGAACGTAGCATTCGGATTCAACTTGAAGGTCAGGGCCGATCCGTCGTCAGAAAAGCCCCAGGACTCAGCAACAGCCGGGACAATATCAAGGCCGGCATCCAGACGGACCAGCGGTTCATAAATCAGTTCCAGCAACCGGATTGACGAAAACGCCGTCTGTTTATGTGGGTCCAGACCCGTCGCGTCCTGCGACCAGGCCATTTTCAGTGTGTCTGCATAGGCTGGCGTCGAGATCGCCGCTGTGCTCAGCAGAGCYGTCAGGACGACACCGGACAGCATTTTTTTTGAATGTTGGTAGTTCATTTTTCACTCCCTTGTGAATTACATTTGTTGTCGTGCAGTTTTTTACGAATTCGCAKCGCGCGAATTGTTAGAAAATTTGTGTTCTCTTTTGTGGCGGTCTACTCCGTTTGACTTTCGATTGTGGCGCGCAAGAAGCCGCCAGCGTCTTTCAACGCATCCCGGGCAGCGTCGACATTCATGCCCGTCAAAGTCGTCAGTATGGCCAGYTTGACGTTGTTATCSGTRGCGTYRAGCGCAGTTTTCGCCGTATCAGCATCACAGCCAGTTGCCTGCATCACGATGCTCGACGCCCGGATCAACAGCTTTTTGTTGCTGGCCGCCACATCGACCATCAGGTTCTGATAGGTCTTGCCAATCCTGATCATGCTCACGGTTGTCAGCATATTGAGCACAAGTTTCTGCGCGGTCCCCGACTTCAAACGGGTAGAACCCGTAAGCACYTCAGGCCCAACAATGGGGGAAATGGCAATATCGGCAATTTCGGCGATCTTGGATTCAGGGTTATTGGATAAAGCGACGGTTTTTGCGCCGATTTTTTTTGCGTAATTGAGACCGCCAATAACATAGGGTGTCCTGCCACTGACCGCGATCCCGACGACCACGTCTGTTTGTGTCAGGTTAATGGCTTGCAGATCGGTGGCACCTTGATCGACGTCGTCCTCAGCACCTTCAATGGACGTGATCAGCGCATCAGGCCCGCCCGCAATTATACCGACGACCATATCGCCGGAAACGCCAAATGTAGGGGGGCATTCGGACGCGTCCAGAACYCCCAGCCTGCCACTTGTACCGGCGCCAATATAKACCAGTCGCCCGCCAGCCCGAAACGCATCGGTTATACTGTCCACAGCCGCCGCTATACTTGGAATGACCTTGTTCACAGCGGCGGGAACACTTGTGTCTTCACGATTGATATTATGAAGTATTTCCAATGTGGGGAGCAGGTCGATATCCATCGTATTCGGATTTCGACCCTCGGAAATCAACCCGTCCAGTGCTGATATAAGCCCGKTATCCGTCATGCTTTCGCTTTGGTTTAAGCTATMATTTTGATTGATTTTGGGGTCACCGCCCAATGTTACTACCCCCCCATTTTTGAAGCTGGCAGCAGTGCCAACGACAGAAATATTGTAATTACCTCTATAATATATTATTCCGTATTTCAAGAAATATATGGAATAATATATTCCTGATGATTTTGATGGGGAATGGCATTAGCTATGGGGTCTAYAAAATCGTCAAAGCTTTTTTCTGGTTCGSGGGAAACTAAAGCTGGAACAGACAGACCAGGAGGCCGGTCAGGGAATGACGGATTTGACTTTCTGCCGGTATCAGGCGTTTTCCTGATAACGGTCTGGATTGAGATGGGCGCCGTGTCCTACCTCAAATATTTGCAAAGGTTACAATGTCAGCCATAGCCAAAATATTGACGAACCTCGATACGATGACACCTACAGACGGCGAGATCGGGAAATTCATCATCGAAAACCCGGAAGAGATGCTGCGCCTTTCTTCAGCAGCACTTGCCGAAAAAACCGGCCGCAGCCAATCCAGTGTCGTAAAATTCAGTCAAAGACTTGGATACAGCACCTATCAAGAGCTGAAACTTGCCATCAGCCACGCAAACGTGCAGGAGCAGCACGTTAAAAATGGGACTATTCACGGAACAATCGAGCATGACGACACTTATCAGGTGATGTTGCAAAAACTGATTGGCAGCAAACATTTATCGATGCAGCAAACAGTTGCGGCCAACAGCGAGTCCAGTATTCACCGGACGGTCGACTATCTGAACAACGCCAATCGCATCTATTTGGGGGGCGTCGGTGCCTCGTCTCTGGTTGCTCGTGATCTGTCATACAAATTGATGAAACTTGGGCGGAATGTCTTGTACGACAGCGACAGTCATGTCCAAATGGCAAGCGCTTCTGCGCTGGGTGTCGGTGATGTCATGCTGGCGTTTTCGCATTCAGGCAACAGCCTCGAAACCGTGCGGATCGCTGAAACAGCCCGACGACGCGGCGCAACTGTGATCGCCGTGACCGGGTTGAAAGACAATCCGCTAAGCCGAATTGCCGACATGTCCTTGTCGACCGTGGCCGATGAAGAGCGTGTTCGCTCGTCGTCCATCACAGCCCGCGACGCGCAACTTATTTTGGTGGACTTACTGTTCATTTTACTCGTGCAAATACAGCCGGATGCCAATGAGTTTGTTTCAAATAGCGAAATCGCCGTGTCGGTCTTGAAAGTGTGAMSCGCCAGCGCGGAATAAATCCGCGACAGGTCCAGATCATGATTGAATTTGATTTTATTACTTCCCAGACTGATGATCAGACAAATCAATGTCTGAAATCGCTCAATTCAATTTCCCCCGTATTGGCGAGTACGGTACGGGAACATTTTGAAGTTACGCCCCATGATCAGGAGGTGGGCAGCGCGAAACCCAGCCATGAAGACCGTTTTCAAGGATTTGGTAAGTCCGYTCTGACCAGCCGGGAACAATCGGTTGTGAAAATGGTTTTWACCGGCCACTCCAGCAATTCAATTGCTCTTTCATTGGGAATTTCGATRCCTACTGTGAAAACTCACCGGTGAAATGTTTACGCGAAACTGAATATTTCTTCGCAGGCGGAACTTTTTAATTTKTTTATTCATAGTCTGGTCGACAGCGCGGCATAATATCGCGTTCCGTAGAAGAATCGCAGTTTTTCGAACCTCATCCCTTAGGATGATTTAATTTTCTCAGCTAWTCGCAACAATCWAYATCAACTGGTTCGGAWGYCGAAATCTGRCCTKAACRGTTTKKTGGGNATATATTGGAATTTCCAGTTGATGAAATTCGGGCGCTGTTTCCCGCGCTGTCWCAGTCTGACAATGGCCATGCCAGGCTCTAYMTGGACAACCCGGCMGGAACMCAGGTTCCGGCGTCRGTGGCGCAATCTATCGCCGATTACATGCTTTCCAACACCAGCAATCTGGGGGGTCATTTTGCTGCCAGTCTGCGAACCGKTGAGRTGACTTTCAATGCCCATGCGGATGCGG
>NVTR01000019.1:0-5908 GCA_002732955.1 Marinosulfonomonas sp. | reverse complement strand
CCATGTTTCTGGGCGCGGGACCCGCCCGGGAAATAGTCATCGCGCAATCCATGACCACTTTGACCTTCCATGCGTCGCGCAGCATTTGCCGGGATTTTCAACCTGGTGATGAGATTATCATTTCCCGGGTTGAACACGAAGGCAATGTCGGGCCCTGGCTGGAGATTKCCAGGGACAAGGGGCTGAACATCCGTTGGGTGGATTTTGATCGTGACTGCTGGTTGATCGAACCCGATCTTCTGACCCGYGTGCTAAGCGACAAAACCCGGCTGGTCTGTCTGAACTACGCCAGCAATATGACCGGCTCAATCAATGACATCGCGAAACCGACCGCCATTGCCCAGGATTAGAGCGCGCAGGTRTTTGTCGACGCGGTACAGCTGGCATCGCATCATTCGATCAATGTGCAGGAACTGGGGTGTAATTTTCTGGTGTGTTCATCCTATAAATTTTTCGGGCCACATCTGGGAATTCTGTGGGGTAAAGAAGAAATTTTAGCAGGGTTGCACCCCTATAAGCGGCGCTGTGTTTCTGATGAGCTACCGGATCGTTTTAAAACCGGTACACCACAATTTGAGCTATTGGCCGGCCTGTCCGCGACCGTGRCGTATTTTGAGAATTYGGKGCGATGGGTGTCGGAATCAAAAGACCGTCGGGAACTGATCAGGACGGCATACAAACTGTCACGCGATTACGAGGAACCTCTGACGAATATGTTGATCGATGGCATCAGCCAGATTTCTGTTATGACGATTTATGGTATAACCAATCCAAATCGGGTGCATGAGCGGGTGCCGACAATATCGCTGCGACACGACGTGATCAAACCGACCGAGATTGCAAAGTCCCTGGCTGATTCAGGCATTTATGTCTGGCACGGCCACAACTACGCCTATGAACCAACCCGCTTTCTGAACATCCCGGAGGATGAAGGCGTGGTCCGCATCGGGCTGGCACATTACAATACAGGTGAAGAAGTGGCCCGTGTTGTCCAGGCAATTGATGAAATCACTTCAAATGGTCGTTGAATTTGAAACTAAACTACAAAGGAGGATACTATGAAGCGGACAACGGTGGTGTCAGACGAATGCCAACTGGTCTCTGTTTTCCAGTAAAATCTATCGGTTAAGCGGCGCAGAGGTCGCGCCACTCGGCGAGAGTGGCGGCTCGGTTCAGCTTGAGATTTGATCGACTGTAGAGGCTGCGTTCTTGGTTGAAATAGTTGTGAACAGAGGAATGCACGGCGACGAATTTCTGCAAGGCTCGCATTCCTCATAAGCGCAGCATTGCTCGTTCTCGTCGTCGAAACGGAAGATGAGAATTCTCAGCGCGGTTATTCAGCCAACGCCCTGTTTCTTGTCGGTGAGCGTTCCCCACAAACTTCATCGCGGCGCCGTAAGACCGCAGTAGATCGGTCACGATGACATGGGGCCGACCATAGCATTTCATGGTTTTCCTGAGGAATTTCAAAGCCGCCTTTCGATCCCGACGCTACGTGACAAAATTCTCAAGCACCTCACCCTCGTGATCAGCTGCCCGCCAAAGGTAACGGGTCTCGCCGTTGATCTTCATGAAAACCTCGTCCAGGTGCCACTGCCAGTTTGAATGTGCCCGTAACTGCTGGGCGCGCCTTTTAAGAATTTCAGCGGCGAACATCGGACCAAACCTGTTCCACCAAGATCGAACCGTCTCGTGGCTGATATCGATGCCATGCTCGTCCAGCAAATCCTCAACATTTCGAAGCGAAAGCGGGAACCGAACATACATCATCACCGCCAGACGGATGATTTCAGGGCTGGTCTTGAAATATTTGAATGGGTCGCGTTTTTTTCATCCGACTAAGCTACGCAACTGCCCTGCCCGCCTCAAGCCGGTTTCCTCTGACAATGCCATATTACCGCTTCTAAGCCCAAAGGAACGCGACCATATTATGTTGCCGTCCATCCGAAGTGACGAAGGCAACTTTGTGGACAAGCACCCTGAACGCCTGCTTGAAATTCTGTATCTTGTGCTGCCTGAAAACGCAAACAGTTGGCCCTACGAAATCGACGCGACCCTTAGTCGGATCGGGGAAGCCAACCCAAGCCTGAAACAAGATGTGCGACTTGTTGAAATGTTCAGGCGTTGGAACAATCGCTAACTGTCAGCGATGGCGCGGGTTATCTGCGGAAAACCCCTATCGCATAGGCCCTGACACAGACCAGCGCCGAACTGGACGTACCTTCGGGCGCGGCCTTTTTACTGCTAGTAGTGTCAAATCAGCGCGCTTTCATAAGCTTCTAGCTGCCAGCCGTCTTGGTAGCTCTTTACAAGCCCTTCTTGTGGCAGGTCCATTCCTCCATTCGCAGCAACCTGACCCAAGCACCGGCTAAGATGACCCCGCAACACCTCCAACGCGTCAAAATGGGACTGCCGAACATCTTCTGGTCGGTAGAATCCACCAAAGCGAGGGTGTCGCGGCGCGTCGTCGGACCTGTTCAACAGTTCTTGGTAGGTAAGAAACTGCCGGATACCAAGCGTCACGGCGTCAACAAGTAGAAACAACGAACCGTCTTGCAGGTCCGAAAGTTCAACCTGCTTTTCTACCAAGGTTGCCCGTATCTCACGCAAGGATGTAAGGGCGTTTTCTATACAGCCATCACAGCATTCCCATGCGGAAAGCACGCGCCTGTCAGCAAGGCGAATAACAAGTTCTCGAGCAATCTGACACTCTATGTCCTTCGGATTTACGGCAATGCTGAGGAAAGGAAGGTTAACGTTACGTCGCCAACATGCTTCGCATATCGTTGCCGCGCCCGATCCAATATGTCCGTCATGTCGAAGCGAAAGGGAATCTTGCCGGTTCTCATATCGTAGTCATACCAAATTCTCCACGAAAGGACACGGACTTTGCCATCAGAAGCCGGTGGCTTGCGGAAGCAACCTCACGTTTCCGTGATTTCAATCATGCTGTTTGTCCACCAATATCCACGAAATGACTATGTGCCGTGGGTGGGCAGAAGATCTTAAAGGCCCAAACGCATCCAGTAACTAATTGATTGAAAACACTAATATCAAAAGTAGGTGGCGGTGGTGTCAGACGAATGCAAACTAGTCTCTGTTTTCCAGTAAACTCAATCGGTTAAACCGCGCAGAGGTCGCGCCACTCGGCGAGAGCGGCGGCTCGGTTCAGCTTGAAATTTGATCGACTGTAGAGGCTGCGTTCTTGGTTGAAATGGTTGTGAACAGAGGAATGCACGGCGACGAATTTCTGCAAGGTTCGCATGCGCCTGAAGCGCAGCATCGCCCTTTCTCTTCGTCGAAACGGCTGGTGGGAATTCTCAGCCCGATTATTGAGCCAGCGGGTGCTGTCAGACGAATGCGAACTCGTCTCCACAAGGCCAGTATGGCTGTCCTTTATGCTGCGCCAAGTTGACGCCACTCAGCGAGAGCAGCGGTGCGGTTGGCCTTGAAGTTGTCACGTGAGTAAAGGTGGCGTTCCTGGTTGAAATGGTTATGGACGGAGGCGTGGACGGCGACGAACGTCTGCAGACTTCGCATACTACGAAAGCCAAACATCGCTCGTTCTCGTCGTCAAAACGGCTGGTGCGAATTCTCGCCTCGGTTGTTCAGCCAGCGCCCGGTTTCCTGCTTGTTCGCATTGCCGATAACCTTCATCGCAGCGCCATAAGAACGCAACTTATCCGTTACCACAACATGCGGTGAACCGTAGCGTTTCATTGTTTTCCTGAGGAATTTCAAAGCTGCTTTGCGATCTCGGCGCTTGGTGACAAAGCTTTCCAGCACCTCGCCCTCGTGATCCACTGCCCGCCAAAGGTAGTGGGTTTCCCGGTTGATCTTTACGAACACCTCATCCAGGCGCCATTGCCAGTTGGAATATGCACGGAGATTCTGGACGAGGTTCCGGCGGATCTCAGCGGCAAACAACGGACCAAACGGTTCCACCAGAAACGAACTGGCTCGTGGCTGATGTCGATGCCGCGCTCGTGCTGCAGGTCCTCGACATTTCGAAGCGAAAGCGGAAAACGGACGTACAGCATCACTGCCAGGCGAAGGATCTCAGGCGAGGTTTTGAAGTAACGAAAAGGGCTGCGTTTTGTCATACCCAAATGCTACGAGACCGGACAGCCCGGCTCAAGGCAGTTTAATCTGACAGCGCTGTCCGGGCCCCGGCCCCCGTACCGGACAATTTTGGCTAGGTTCGGGCGGAGAGCAAGGCGCAAGCGCGCGCCTCGCCATTCAGGCAACGTTGCCGGTGTACTCATCCGCCGGGCGCGTGGTCCAAGTGACATCCATCAACACTTGTGCGGCATTCAGCAGGTTCATCACCGGGCAGCGGAACTCGACATTCTTGCACAATTTCTGAAAACGCGCCTCGGTTTCGTCGGTGTAGATGGTGATTTCTAGTTTTGTGGTCTCAAAATAGGGGCGGATACCGGGCACGCCCTTGGGGCCGCGTACGTCGATCTGGCTTTCGCACGCGAAATCGACGCCCGTGTAACTGAACTGCATTGCCGCAGCGACACCGTTAATGATTACCCCGTCGCAACCCACCAGCGCTACCAGAACTGTCTCCAGCGGACTCGGGGCCGTGTTGGTGCCGCCCAGAGAATGGGGCTCGTCAGTGTAGATTGGCGGGAAATCGCGGACCTGAATTTTGGTGCGGGTGCCAGCTGCGTTGGTCGCCTTGACGTGGCGGATACCGATTTTTCCGGTGGACGGGTCGATGCTGGGTTCGATGATGTCTGGGTCGATCATGGTTTGGTTCCTGTCTGGTCAACTGAGGCCGGTAAGAACGCCCACAGGGGCGTCGCCGCGCAATATGTCGAAAAGCATCCAGATGATCCCGAATACGATCGCACCGTAAATCGTGCCGGTCACCAGCCGCATGCGGGCGCGGATAAAAAGCATCCAGACCAACAGGGCCAGCGTCGGAATCGTGAAACCGATGGCCCACAGGGCGATCGCGTAGGCGACCAGCATAAGCAGGATAACGGGCTCCCTGAAATCTGTTTCAGCGCCTGGCACATAGTCACGTATTGCCCGGTACAGCAGAAAAAGCGTCAGCGGCAGGCCCGGTAGCAGCGCCAGCGAGGGCATCAGCCGCGACGAGGGGTTAAAGCCCATCATCTCGTAGATTGCGTAGGCAAATGCGCCCGACACCAGGACTGCCAAGATTAGAGAGACGGATTTACTATCTGGTACATCGGGCAGATCCAGCGCTTCGGCGGCGGCGTTCGAGTGTCCGTTTCGGCGGGCTTTGAACCAGCGCCACCCGCTGAAAAGTAACGGAATGATGACGAACGAGGCAATGATAATCACGCCGGGTCGCAGCAACCATGACCAGCCATGTATCTGGTTGGCCAGCCAGAAATACTGCTCCATCGGTTTGGCTAAAACGAAGCCGACCAACGCTGGTGCGCGGGGCCATCCGGCATGTTTCATCATCCAGCCAAGCGTACCCAAGGCGAACAGCATGAAGATGTCGCCCATCGTGCTGGTTGACTGATATGCGCCTATGACCATGATCAGGATTAAGGGTGCCGCAATGATACCGAAGGGAATGCGTGTCAGTCGCGCCAGTGCAGGCGTAATCGCAAAGCACAAGGCGGCGCCGACAATTGATGCCAGCGCGACGCTCCAGACAATCAGAAACATCAGATCGGGGTTCTGTGTGATCATCTGGGGACCAGGGTAATAACCGAAGGAAAACAGGGCCCCCAGGAATATCGCGGCAGCCGGCCCGCCAGGGACGCTGAACAGCAAAGTTGGAACCAGATCGGCGATGACAGTAGCGTTGTTAGCGCCCTCTGACGCCGCGATGCCTCTTATCTCTCCCTTGCCGAACTGGGATTTATCCTTGGATGAGCGGATTGCGTGGCCGTAAGCAACCCAAGTCGAAGCCGAG